>JBIKWQ010000041.1:0-30654 GCA_044356215.1 Bdellovibrionota bacterium
AGAGGACACAGAGAACGGCCATTTTATGGGCAATTATGGGGTTTTCTCTGTGTCCTCTGCGTCCTCTGTGGTAAAAAATATTTTACTAATTGTCTCACCAACTTACCAAAAACACTGCGACACCCTGACCTAAAAAGCGCTGTTAATGATAGCGATGATTTTAGTCCTTATAACGGCCCTTACCTAAGCTTTAGTCTTTAAACTAGCCAACCCACCATCAACCCCAAATACCTGCCCTGTTATCCAGGTCGCTTCATCACTCAATAATAGTCCAGCGATCGCGCCAATATCATTAGGCTCGCCTAAACGTCCTAACGGATGAAGCGCCGTGGAAAAGGCCGCGGCTGTTGGATTTGATGTTATCTTCTCACTAAGCGCAGTTGCTACTAAACCAGGAGCGACACAGTTAAACCTTAAGCCCCGGGCCGCATAGGTCGCCGCGGCTGATAAAGTAAGTCCGATTATGCCACCCTTTGCGGCGGCGATAGCTTCGTGATTAGCCAATCCGATACGCGCGGCCGCGGATGAGAATAAAACTACAGAGCCGCCGTTATTCATATTACGCGCGGCAGTTCTAGTAACCAGAAAAGCAGAGGTCAGATTAAGGTTTATGACGCTCATAAACTCGGCCTCTGTAGTGAGGTGAGCTGGCTTTAGAACTATTGAACCAACGCAGTGCGCAACACCTTTTATACCACCAAGCATCGCATTCGCCGCAGTGAACGCGTCCTCAATCTGCTTTAGATCTGTCGCGTCAGCTACTACGTATCCAGCGGCCCCGACTTCACTCGCTGCGGCGGCTAATGACTCTTCATTTCGCGCGGCGAGACATACGGGGATATCTCTCTTCACTAGATCTCTGGCTATAGAACGCCCGATACCGCCACTGCCACCAAATATAATTACGCCTGACATAGATCCTCCCCGAGCGCGTTAAAACGTGTCTCCATAATTACTAATGATTCAGGAGGGGCGAAATGGTCTAAATCAACGATTCTGCCGATTCTGTATGGCAGCGCAGTTCTTTTTCAACACAGAGGACGCAGAGGTAAAGGCTGCGACTTTACTTACCGCCTACTTCTTCTCAACCTGGAAGTGCGAGATACGATCGCGGAAAGGATCATCTGTGAACACGCCACCTATCATAATAGCCAAGAGAATGAACGGCAGCACAATATAGGTCCAAAGGATTTTGTTCTCATACTTTCCATGCATGAAAACTAGAACTACTAAGGACGCCTTAACAGAGGCGATCACGAGAGCGCCAACTATGTTCCACTTACCTAGATCAACCTGCGCCGCGGCAACAGTTATAACTGTAAGGAATAAGAGCGCTACGAGTACCTTAGTGAATGTACTTACAGGAACAACATGCCCCTCCTCAGAGTGATGAGACAAGTGAGAAGCTGAATGGCCGTGTGGTGTTGAGTGCGAGTCAGCGTGTGACATATCTTTTATCTCTCTTTTTTAAATTTATTCCCTACTTACCTGCCTATCCAACTAACCTACTAGATACAAAAGCGGGAAGAGGTAGATCCAGACTAGATCCACTAAGTGCCAATACAGAGCACTTAGCTCAACTGGGGTGTAGTACTTACCAGAGAAGCGGTTCTTCATCGCTGGAATGATTCCGTAGATCGTCATCACGATCATACCGATAATTACGTGCAAGGCGTGAAGGCCAGTCATGCAGTAATAGATCCCAAGGAAGTTCTTGTACTCGTAAAAATTGCTGTTCCAAACAATTGGGAACATCCCGTGGTGCGCCTTGCCGGTGTACTCGTAGGTCTTAACTATAAGAAAGAGAAATCCGCAGAAAACGCTGATTCCAAAATTCTTTACCACTGCGGCGTTATCACCCTGCTGAGCCTTGGTAACAGCAACGGCCGCTGTGTAGCTCGAGAAGAGCAAGATCGCTGTGTTTAGAGCTCCGGCCCAAAGATTAAGGTTGTGACTCGCGTCGTGAAACTCAGCTAAGTGATAGTAACGCATTATAGCGAAACTGCAGAACATCACCGCGAAAAGCATAACTTCTGTTGCTAGGAAGAGCCACATGCCGAGCTTAGCCGCGCCATAAGCCGTATGGCTATCCATATGGTGAATTATCGGTGGCTCTCCTGGTGGCACGTTGTGATCTACTATCGCTGCGTTGCTCATAACTTCCCTGTTTATTCTCTACTTGTTCGAAATGTTGCCTCTTGAACTTCCCTTAGGCGTGCTTGTGATTCGGAGTGCCGTAGTGATACGGATCCTGATCAACCACTGGGATCTCCGTGAAGTTCTCATGCACTGGAGGTGACTGTGTCTGCCACTCCAAGCTCACCGAGCTGTACGGATTGCGCGGCGCCTTAACCTTGCCGAACTTCGCTGTCCAGAGGAGGTTAATTAACGCGAACGTATAGCCGAATCCGTTTAGGTAAGCGCCGATCGTTGAGATCGTGTGAAGGGTCTGATACTGCGCTGGATAGTCGTAGTAACGACGTGGCATACCGTCCATGCCCAAGATGAACTGCGGGATGAAGGTCAGATTAAATCCGAAGAAGAGGATCGCGAAAGCGGCCTTTGACGCTGTCTCGTTGTACATCTTGCCGGTCATCTTAGGGAACCAGAAGTGCAGGGCGGCTATCAAACCGATTACCGCTCCACCCTGAATCGTGTAGTGAAAGTGCGCTACTACGAAATACGTGTCGTGGTAGTACACATCCACTCCTAGCATGGCGAGATATATTCCAGTCGTACCGGCAACCATGAAGAGGAATACGAAAGCCATGGCGTACAACATCGGGGTCTTAAACGAGATCGACCCTTTGTACATCGTACTTACCCAGTTAAACACCTTAATCGCTGTTGGGATCGCCACAAGGAATGTGATGATAGAGAAGAACTTCGCTGAGAAATCAGAGATACCAGCGACGAACATGTGGTGCGCCCATACGATAAAGCCTACAGCGGCGATCGCCATCGACGAGATCACAACCATCTTGTAACCGAAAAGAGGTTTACGGGAGAAAACCGGGATAATCTCTCCAACTACTCCAAACGCCGGAAGAACCATGATGTATACTACTGGGTGCGAGTAGAACCAGAAGAGGTGCTCCATGAGGACCGGATCACCACCCTTGCTTGGGTCAAAAATTCCAGCCCCGAACATACGCTCGGCGATAACTAATAGTAGGGTCATACCAACTACCGGTGTCGCCACAGTTTGAATCACCGCTGTCGCGTAAGACGCCCAGATAAAAACAGGCAGACGCATCCAGGTCATTCCTGGGGCGCGTAGCTGGTGAATCGTTACGATAAAGTTTAGTCCGGTTAGGATCGATGAGAATCCTAAGACAAACGCCGCGAATACCATCAAGCTAACAGAGGTATCGGTCGTGGTGCTGTTAGGTGCATAGAATGTCCATCCAGTATCAATCGGGTTAAGCATCGCGCAACCACCGATTAGCGCTCCAATAACATAGATATAGAAGCTAAGTAGGTTTAGCCTTGGGAAAGCAACATCCTTGGCTCCGATCATTAACGGAATCAAAAAGTTTCCAAGGGTCGCTGGGATTCCAGGCACAACGAATAGGAAGATCATAAACACGCCGTGCATCGTGAAAAGCACGTTGTATGTGTGTGGGTCTTTGATTATCTGCGCGCCAGAGAAGGCCAGCTCTGTTCGCATGATCAGAGCCGCGATACCACCGCCGATAAAGAATATCATAATGGCGAATAGGTAGAGGAAGCAGATCCTCTTGTGGTCGGTTGAGGTCAACCAAGACCAGATACCTGTCTTCCAGTTAAGGTAGTTTAGCTCCTCGTTTCCGTGTGCTGTCTCAGTATGCGCTGACATAATTCCTTTCCTCTATTTGTGACTCGTTATTGAAGGGTCTTTAGGTACTCGATGATGTCGTTCAGATTTTCATCAGTTAACTTGCCCTCATACATCGCCGGCATCACCGGCCCGTAGCCCTCTACAATCTTAGCTGCAGGCTTCCAGATCGACTCCTTGATGTAAGCCGCGTCAACAACGACCTCGCTTCCATCCGAGAGCTTCTCTTTGCGGCCCCAGAGACCCTTAAATGATGGGCCCACCATCTTCGAGCCGTCGAGGCTGTGGCAGGTGATACAGAGATTGCCCGTGTCGTGAACCAAAGCCTTACCTCTCTCAACTGGGGTAGCTCCCGCCGCCGCTGCAGACTTCTTCGGAGCGACCGGCGCTACATCTACTGGCTGAGATCCATCAACTGTCTTGATGAACTCTACAATTCCAGTAATCTCATCGTCCGAGAGCTGTCCCTGGTAGCTCGGCATTCCCATCGCAGGATAACCCTTAACCGTCTTGGCTTGTGGATTTAAGATAGACTCACGGATGTAGTTCTCATCCATCTTGTACTTCGATCCGTCAGCTAACTCGCCCTCTTTGCCGAAAGCCTTTAGCCACGTAGGTCCAACCCTTGGGGAGCCATCTAAACTGTGGCACGAGATACACTGCTTACCAGCATAGAGCTCCTTTCCTAGATCTGATGGCTTAAGAGCCGCCAACTTGCGCTCCTCGCTATCATCGGCGAGCCATCTCTCAAACTCAGCTTTCGGTAAAACCTTTAATCTCGCGAGCATCTTTGAGTGCTCATTGCCGCAGTACTCAGTGCAGAAAACTTGGAAATCACCGGTCTTAATCGGCTTGAACCACTCGTAGGTGTAACGACCAGGGATAACATCCATCTTGGTGCGCATTACTGGAACAAAGAACGAATGCAATACATCCTTTGAGGTCATGATTAATTTTACTGGCTGGTCTACTGGAACAACTAGTTCGCTAGTTGTCTTCTTACCGTTCTTATACTGGAAGTCCCAAGCCCACTTACGGCCGGTAACATTGATCTCCATGGCGTCAGCCGGAGGCGAGCGAAGGTCGACAAACGCGTCGTATCCTAACCAGGCTACCCAGATACAAACTAGGGTCGGGAATACAGTCCAGATCACCTCTAAGGTGTTGTTACCCTCAATCATCGGGGTCTCGTGATCTTTACCATCTCGTTGACGATAGATCACCGCGAAATAAAGCATCGCGCCAACGATCGCCACTGTGCAGATGACCGATATAATCGTGACTACGTCG
Source organism: Bdellovibrionota bacterium (assembly GCA_044356215.1). Classification (GTDB taxonomy): domain Bacteria; phylum Bdellovibrionota_C; class UBA2361; order UBA2361; family OMII01; genus OMII01. The sequence goes on from JBIKWQ010000041.1 coordinate 5,108, forward strand.
TTAGCGAAATCGACCTTGTGCGCAAACTCAGAACCCTGCTCGCCTAACAATCCCAACATAACTTTCTTGTCCGTTACACTTAAAAATCTCTAGCTACGGGTTGGCGCGATTAACCGCCCTTCAACCCCGCCGCCCCCGCGCGCCTTCTGCGCGCGCAGTATAAATATACTAGCGCTAGACCTATCAGGGTCAGAGCCCCACCAACCCGCAAAAGACCGACGACTGCCCAGGTATACTTTCCTTGCAGTGGGTCGAATCTAAAGCAATATAGAAGCAGGTGATCGATCGCTGTGCCGATCTCTCCTTTGGACGCCTCGACCAGAGCCAAACGCGTATCCCAGGGGGAGAACATAATCCCGGTGAAATACTGCGAGATCTCACCCGTCGGCGTCAATATCATAAGAGCCGCTGAGTGAGCAAAATCTTCTCCATCGCGCATATATTTAAAGCCGAGCTCTCCCATAAGACCCCTAACCTGCTCCTGCCTTCCCACCAAGTATTGTATCGCCGCTGTCCTACTGGCAGGAAGACCGATCAACTTAGCGTTGAACTTATTCATCACTTTTTGGGCGTCCTGTGGGGTCTCTGTTGGATCAAAACCGACCACTAAGAGGGAAAAATCATCCGATAATTGAAGCTCAAGCTCGTTTAGTAGATTATAGACACCATCTAGCAGCAAACCGCAGAGCCTTGGGCACTTATAATAGACCGGAGCGATGACTATCGGCTTACCGGGAATCGCGAAATCCTTTAGAGCTCGGGTTTCGCCGCTGACACTGGTAAACGTCCGCGAGAGGTCGACCTGTCGGCCGAGCTCGGTGAAGATCCCGACCTCCTTGTCGAGAACCTGCTCGGGGCGCTCTACTGCTGATACCTTGGGCGCAAAAGCCACAGCCGCCACAAAGAGTGCGATTGTCCCAAAGGACCGCGCAAAAGCAAAAATAAGTTTTGTTTTCAGCATATTAGAGCCGCCAATTGAACTAGCGAACGTTCTTAGCATGAGCTAAATTGTACGGTTTGGCAAATATCCACTAAAGACCTCCTAACAAATCATTAGTACCTTAAACTAAAGTTTGACATGCATAACAAAAGCTTGTAAGAAAGTCCTATGGATATCTGGAAAAAGTTCGAAGAGAACAACATCACCCACAGCGCCGCTCACCACTTAGTAACGATCCTCGAGCTTCGTGAGAAGCGTGGCTACGCGCGGGTAACAGATGTGGCCCGCGATCTAAATATCACCACCGGCAGCGCGTCGATAAATCTAAAGGCGCTCAAAGCGAAGAATCTAATTATTGAGGATGAGAATAAATTTTTAGCTTTATCACCAGAGGGCGAAGCGATCGCTCGGGCCGTGATGACCCGGAAGAATATCCTTCTTCATTTTTTAACTGATGTACTTCACGTCTCTCCTGAGCAGGCTGAGATCGATGCCTGCAAAACAGAGCATCTAATAAGCGCTGAGACAGCTAAGAAGTTAGAGGATTTTACAACGCGCTATCAAAAGAAGGCATAGCACTCCACTCTCCCCTTTATACAACTGATATTAAATCCACATATGACAACTCACTTTGAACCCTCTGAATTTAAATACCGCCTGCAAGGACTAAAAGAACGCGTTGAGGTTCTTCGGGGGTTTCTTTGACGTCCCATCACTCACCACAAAGGTAGATCAATTAGAGCAGCAATCTCAGTCAAACGAGATCTGGAGCGACGCTAACAAAGCTAAAGCTATCATGCGTGAACGCGCTCAGTGCGTGGAGCGTTTAGATAGCTTTAAAAAACTCGAGCAACTGCACTCCGACACCGAAGCCGCTTTTGAGCTCGGTCGTGATTCAGGTGATCAGGAGCTGATATCTGAGGCCCAACGGCTAATCGAGGATTATCAGAGCGCTCTATTAGCATTAGAGTTTAAGTGCAAGATGAACGGCGAGTTTGATAGCCAGAACGCTATCGTTGAGATTAACGCCGGATCAGGTGGCACCGAGGCTCAAGACTGGGGCGAGATGCTTTTAAGGATGTATCTAAGGTGGTGCGAGCGAAAGCGTTTACGCACAGAGATCTTAGATTACCAAGCTGGCGAGGGCGCCGGGATTAAGAACGCCACAGTTTTAGTTGAGGGACCATACTCATACGGGTATCTCCGCAACGAATCAGGTGTGCACAGACTCGTTCGCATATCGCCGTTTGATTCAAACGCTCGAAGACACACATCGTTTGCCTCGATCGCGGTAACTCCAGATATAGAGGAGGAGATCGAGGTTGAGGTCAATGAAGCCGATCTACGGGTAGATACCTACAGATCCTCAGGAGCGGGAGGACAGCACATTAACAAAACGGACTCGGCTGTCAGATTAACCCATATGCCGACAGGAATAGTTGTTGCCTGTCAGAGCGAAAGGTCGCAACATAAAAACAAGTCTCGCGCGATGAAGATCTTAAAATCTAAATTGTACGAACTAGAGCAGCAGAACCAAAGGGATCGGATTGATCAACTAAAAGGTCAACGAAAGAAGATCGATTTCGGAAGTCAGATCCGCAACTACGTGATGCAGCCCTATCAGTTAGTAAAAGATCTACGCAGCGAATACGAGACCTCCGACGTGCACTCAGTGCTCGACGGGGAGATAGATCCACTTATAGAATCGTGCTTGTTAATGAGCGACTAAATTCAGGCAATATGACCCAGCCACTGAAAGCCGAGATAGCTAAAGAGATCGCCAAAGAGTTGGCGATTATTCAATCAGATCTCGGAATACGCGCCGGCGCCGATCCACTACACCCTCTCTATCGATCTACATTAGTTACTAGCTTCGCAACCTGGAACCTGCTTGACCTCTGGGGCCATAAAGATATTAAGACCGCGTCAGCTCACGCCCTTGAGGATTACCATACTAGCTCATCCGCGGGCCGCTTAATCGGCGGCATCTGCACAAAGCTTTCTGGATGCGAGGCGCGCTGCGCGCAGTTTCTCTCTGCCGAATCATCTCTGCTCTTCTCTAATAAAAACCAAGCTGTCCTGACACTGATTACCGCTCTGGCGACTGGCGGGAGTGTTGTTATCGGCCCCTCGATGAGCGCGCTTCCGATAGCAGATGCCTGCGCCTTAGTCGATCTAGAGTTTATCGAGTGTGAATCGCGCGAGGATTATCGCCAAGCTATCGAACGACACAAAACAGCAGGCAGAGTAATTGTTTTCGCGGAGACCGTATCGGCTGTAACGGGTAAGAGATCAGATCTACACGACCTAATCTCCTTAGCTAATCAACACAACTGCTGGTTAGCTCTTGATGAGAGTTGGGCTATCGCCTATTCAGGGATGCGCGGCGCTGGGAGCGCTGAGATAGCGCCAAATTTTCCGCAGCTACTCGCTAGATTTTTTAGTGGTTCTATTTTGTCGGGGGCTCCTATTACAGCGCTTACCTGCCCCCATGAAGTGCGCGAGCTGCTTCTACTGCGCTCTCGTTACTTAAAGATCGAGCCACCACCATCACTAATAGAGGTAGCGGCGCTAAGCGCGGCTATCGATCTAGCTGAGATAGCGATCACCCAACGCGAAAAATTAAATCTCCGCTCACGATTAATTCAGAACGCTTTAAGAGAGCAGGGGTGGAGAGTTGTAAGCGAAGACGACTCGCCTATCGCCGCCATCTGGTTTGACACGTACCAACAGGCGCGCGAATTACAAGAGGCGCTATTGCAGCGCGGGTGCTTAATTGAGGTTATCGCCGCGCGCGGGCTACGACGTAACAACGCTGTAGCTAGGATTATAGCATCTACCGGGCACTCAGACCTTGAGGTGGCTCGGTTGCTTGATAGCCTGCTTGAGATCCGCAAGAGGCTTGGTAGTAGTGGAGTTAAACAAGAGGTATAGAGCTAATTAGTCGCTTTTAGTACGGGGCTGTCTGAAATAGAGAGGGGGAGGTTGGGGTTTTTTTGGGGGGGGGGAGTGGTTTGAACCTAAAAAGAGAAGCTGCGGGTTAAATAATGAAAAACTCGCTATAGAGGTTTTTGCCTGACATTCCTAGAAGTGCTACTATCCACTCAGTTATCTGCTTGGAATTTTTTATTTGAGGATAAGCGATGCCCGTAGGACGAGATAATAGAGGCGACATCTACATAATTCCCCTTGAGCTCGACGCCTGGCGCGATCTTGAAAAAAGGAGAGATGGATCTATTGAGCAAGCGCTCATTGATTCTGGACTAGGGGATGTCGTTAATGCGCAAAGAGAGGCGACGAAATGCGCGCAAAAACGGCCAAAGCCTCCTGTCATATCAGACGAAAACAAACCAACCGAATAGCGGCCATTTTCGGCTTGATATCCTATATGTATACTCAAGCCTAATGACACCATCATCCTCCCAAGACACCTCCTATCTCTGGAGCTCTCTTTTAGCCTCGAGTCATCAAGTCTCAAAAGAGGAGCCAGACCTTGCCTCTTTTATTCATCAAGCCATCTCATCTTGGCCCTCTTACTCAGAGGCTCTAAGTAACTTAATAATTAAAAACTTAAACCCCTCAAAGAGCTCTCAAGTATCACTTGAAGATCTCGTTAAAGAGGCGCTTAAAGGGGATCCCAATATCGCCTCCCAGAGCCTCTTCGATCTCCAAGCGATACAACAACGCGATCCCGCCTGTAAGAGCCCAGTTGAGGCGTTTCTCTTTTACCGCGGATTTAAGGCCCTGCAGTGCTATCGGGTCGCTCATTATTTCTGGAGCTCCCAACGTCACACCCTGGCTAGATACCTCCAATCAGTCTCTGTTGAGTCGTTCTCGATGGATATCCATCCAGGGGCAAGGATCGCTCAAGGTATCTTTATCGATCACGGAACCGGGATCGTTATCGGAGAGACAGCGATTATTGAGAAGAACGTCTCTATACTGCACAACGTAACTTTAGGTGGCACCGGCAAAACCAGCGGCGCGCGTCATCCAACTATCCGCGAGGGAGTGATGCTTGGGGCTGGATGCAAGGTCCTTGGAAACATTACCGTAGGCAAAAACTCGAAGGTCGCGGCGGGAAGTATCGTCTTACAAGATGTTCCAGATAATACTACCGCTGTGGGGATCCCAGCCCGAATAGTTGAGCGCGATAAGAGCGAAGTTCCGGCTTATGAGATGAAGCAGGAGGTTTAGGGAGGGGTTTTGCCGGCCTTCCTTAAGGACGCATTACAAAATCTCACTGATATTTATAATTCGCGAAAAGTAGAGGTGGTTGTTCTTAGACTCGTTTAGGTCCCCTGAGGTGATTAGGACCTTGTTGATCGTTTTATTATCAAGATATCTGATTCTTGAGATCGCTCGATCTATCTCCTCTCCTACCTGCTTAAGGTCAACTCGGTCCTGATACTTGATCTCACATACGGTGCAAACCCTGTCTTGACGGTCAAATACCAAGTCGAGCTGACTAGCGAGACGCGAGCCTTCCTTTTTAGCCGCTTGAAAGTATGGGCCATACCGATACCTCACCGCCGAAAAACCTAATATCTTAGCGAATTCCTGGGCGTGATCCAGGCACATACTCTCGAAGCTATACCCCAACCAGGAACTCATCTTAGGGGAGTGAAAGACCTGATTTATAAAGTCGACACTCTCTAACTCGCCTCGCTTAATAAGAGGCTCAATGAATGTAAGATAAAATCTCAAATAATAATCAGCGAGATAAAACCTCTTCTGATTTGAGTTAAGGTTTTTATCGAAGGGGACAACGGCTCTTATGAACCCGGAATACTCTAGATCCCCTAATAATTCAGTGGTCTGACCGGAATTCGCCAAGCCAAATTCCTCGATTATCTCGAGTCGACTAGCTCCGTTTAGTCGATGCGCGAGAAACTTGACTATTCGGGAATAAATCTGATTATTTCCAAAGTGACTGACGAAGATCTTATCGTATTCCGCCGGGAAATAATCCATCTCTCTGGAGCAATGAAACTGCAGCGAGCGTAGAATTGAATCACGATCCCGCAACAGGCTCAGGTACTTGGGAACGCCGCCGACAAACAGATAGGCTAATATCAGTTCATCGGTCGACCGATTCGGAAACATTTGTTTAGCTTCGATTAGGGAAAATGGCTTCAAATGAATCGATAGGTCAACTCTTCCATATAGCGCCTTTGACCTCAGTACCTTTCGCACCATGAATGACGCCACAGAGCCACAAAGAACTAGTTTTAGTCCCGATATCTTTCTTAGATACTGATCCCAAACAAGCTTAAGATTTGAAACTAACTCATTTCGATAGTTAGCCAACCACTGAAACTCATCGAACAGAATGACTGTCTCTTCGCTATCTCTGACGAGATCTTTTAATAGTTTGAGCAGGCTGAACCAATCACGTGGATAATCCTTCGGCACAGCTACGCCGTAGCTAGCTAACTGCTTGGCAAAGACCTCTCGCTGCTCACGAGAGCTGGAGTTCTCTAATCCCTCGAACGAGTAAAATCTAAATCCCTTAGACGCCTCCTCTATTAAGGAGCTCTTGCCAATCCTTCTCCTCCCGTACACGACACTAATGGAGGGGCTTAAGGCGCCGAAACGCTCTCTTAAAGCCGAAAGCTCTAATTCTCGACCTACAAACATGATTTTCCGCTTCTATGGGTTCTATATCTCTATTTAAGCGGATTTTCGGTAGCTAAACAATCGATTTTCCGCTTTTATCTTAGCTCATGACTGGCTAAAGGCACATGTCTACCTTATTAAGGCTCAAGAGCATGACATTTCAGCAGGTTAGCGGTTTTTAAGCCGAGGCGAAGTTCCGGCTTATGAGATGAAGCAGGAGATTTAGGGTGGGGGCTATATTATTACGTGCGCATCCCGATAACTCTATACCCGAAGCCTTTGTCATCAATTATGGAAGTACGGAGGTCGACTAGGCCAGCGCGCTCATGAGCAGCAGCAGATGCATTACTCTCTAAAACCCATGCTGATAAGTGCTCAGCTCCACCAGCCAAAGCGACATCACCCGCGAAGCGCACTAATTGAGCGTACCAATCAAGCTTTTTTACCCGAAAAAGCTCGCGGGCCACAACCGGGTCGCGCGCTGCAAGATATCCCCACGCATTCGTCACACCTAAATCTAGATAGCCAGCGTTCTCGGCTGCCGCTACTCTCTCCGCAATAAATGCGGGGATACGCTTGGGATCCGAGTAAATCAGGGCGAAATAGGCGATCTGCCCATCCAAACACTCCGTTAAGAGTGTTCCGCCGTAGTTCACTACACTGTCTTTTAGCTGGTCCATGGTGAAATGACGGTTATAGCCCTCGCGCCTATCTTCTTGAGCGGAACTCTCATAGGCCCAAAGGTTGCTCACCCTCTCAACTTCACTCCAATCATTCTCTGACGGGTGAATAGATCTGTCGCTATAGGCCCGGACCGATACGCGCGCGGCCTGATCAGCGTATAGACCAAGCTCTTTTATGAGAAAATCATCTGACAGCTCTCTCTTGAGGTAGCTTATGGCACGCGTTTTATTACTTGCCCTTATTAGCCCATTAGCCTTGGAGAAGATCGCCAAAAACTTACCAACACTCGACTCTCCTACATCTATTTCGCGGCCTGATTCCGCGACATCAGAAAGAAATCGGTACTCTAACGCGTTTAAATCGCCTAGCTTTAATCTTTCAGGTTCAGCGATAAATTGACTCAACGATGCCGATAGGCGAAAGAACGCTTGATTAAGGCAACTGGTTATAATTCGCTCCTGCTTAGCCGCGTACATATCATGCCAGACAAAGGGAGTTCCTCGACTGTCCTCTAAGAAAGCCTTGTTATTACCCTCCGGAATCGCACGGCCATGCGCAATCGCGTCGATCGCCTCTCTGAAATAATCAATCCTGTCCTGCGCCATAAAAAGAGAGATGTGTCGTTGCCCGTCAAAGGCATTAAGATCGCGCCAGAGGGTCTCTGTCTGGCTAATATATTCTAAGAGCTTACCTGCTCTTACCCGATCAGAGGCCTGCAATTTGCCCACCGCCTCCCTTAGCTCTCCAAGCGCGTTGATAAAATCAGAACTGAAGGGCGGAGCAACTGAGAGCCGATCGAAAATATTCTCTACGGACATCTCTCTTTGTGGCTTAGGACGATTATCGCCTAAAAAACTCTGACTTTGTCTTCTTAGCGCCATAATCATAGAATACGGGTATATAGCCAGGTAAGCAAACCTACCGATATGGCCTACTCATGGGTCGAAGCTCTAAAAGCCAATCTTATTAACCCCATGCGGGGCTTCCACCTTCTAATTAGTTCTGTTATTAGCTGTGTTTTATGAAGGGAACTACAGCTACCGCGAGCCGCTTGGTTAGAGAACGTGAATTTATCGAGGGCTTTTTGGATTTCGCGCGCTCGCTTCAAGAGCGCAACCAATTCATAGTTCGCGCCTATGACACAGACATGCTCCCAGTGGAGTTTCACATCCTTGTTGAGCTCGATAATCATAGCGCCTTAACTGGCGCTGAGTTATCAATCTATCTAGGAATATCTACAGCACGACTATCGCTTATTCTCAAAAAGATGCGCTCCAGGAAGCTCATCAAAATTGAGACAGATACAAACAATGCCAGAAGAAAACCTTTCGCTATTACTTCATACGGAAGAGATCTTTTAAATCACGGAGATCGGCTAGCTGACCAGAGACTTACTTTAATCGGTCGGGACTACGAATCTTATCAGATAAGCCGCATGGCCGAACTACTGGGCGCTATAGCCGACCAATTAGGGATAGCTCCATCAAAAAAACGATCTCGTGAGCATCCTCTCCGGTCCCCGATACGCCGACTGACGCGATGGCTTGGGCTTCTCGGGAATAATTTTTTTGAGTCAGATCTATCCCCGCTTGAGTGGCACATCATCGCGGCACTCGCTCAAGATGGCGAGGACCTAACAGGACGAGACCTCTCCTCACGTTTTGGCGCTAGCAAGCAGCTCATCTCGAAAGTCTTTAAAGGACTCACCAAACGTGAATTGATTACACCAAGCGAATCAGAGCAAGATAAACGCGTCCGATTTTGGCGCGTGACCGAATCTGGATCTCGATTGCTCGCTAACAGGACGAGTCGATGCTCACTGGCTATTGATAGGGCGATGCGAGGAATCCCACGCAAATTAAAAGACGGAGGAGTTTTTTCAGATCTCTTCTCACTGGCGGGATTACAAACAACCAAAACAGAGCTTAAGATTACGCGCATAACGGATAGCCGCGCTCTGGCTCGGGAGGCTCAAAGATTCCTCGAAACAACGAATTCAAGTAACTCACTATTAGCTCAGTGTATCTTGGCGATTAACCGCGCGACCAGTAAGGACCAGCGGATAGACGCAACTTCAGTTACGGCACCGTCCTCTAAGGGTGACTCTCCAAGAGACACTTTAATCGTTGGGAAAATATCGAATGCCTTGGGCCGCGACACCCACCACTTTTTGCTAAGCCACATCTCTTCTGAGCTAGCGAAGGAGCGGATCCTTAATTCTATCCAAGAGGCAGCTTCAGGCAATTACATCTCGAAAATGGGGGTCTCCGGCGCGATTCCAATAAAGTCGCTAGGTTTTTTTCTGACCGAGCTGCGGACGCGCGATTAGAGAACCAATCTGGGATTGCTGATAAACCATGAGAAGGGCTTCCCGACCTGATATTAGGGCACTTGATGGGCGGCCACTTAGGAAAGACTTCAGCATGATATGCAACTTGTTAAACCTTGTCGTTGTAAAAGAGTTAGCCGCCCCGTCACAGCGATCGCTAAACTCGTCAGTTCCATCGGGCAGATCAAAGGCTACTGAGGTGTGATGGCAGGGGCCGTTAATTGATCCACTTCTCCATTTAACTTCAACTGTTCGCTCTTTTTTCGTCGCTTTATAACTACCAGCGATCTCAATTTTAATCGCTCCGCCGTCGGGCCTCAATGACTCTAAGTACGCGGTTCCACTACTCACGAGTCCATGCTCCCTGTTAGGGTCTCCCTGTCCCGCCCCCGCACCGACATAAGAATCATGAGATGCGGAAGCTCTTGTAACCTTCGGTTGACGCAATCCCAAATCCTTGCACAACGTTGAAACAGCCGCTAACGGATGGGGGAACTCGTCATTAAACCACCCATTAGATGGTCTATTATCTCCAGTTCTATCCTTAGACCAGCGCGCCGCAATCGATATCGGATACGCATTCCCAGCCTTTAGCAACTCGAGAAAATCGCGATAAGCAAGCGACGCGTTACATACAAATCCAGTCCTAATATTTAGCACGCTATTATACTTTTCAAGAAAGTTAGACATCTGGCTAGCATGGCTTACGTGAACCAGAGGCTTTTCGCAGAGCACAGCGACAGGTTCGTTGTTCCTTCGATTCTTTGCCATGACACCCAGTGTTTCGAGAATATTGAGATGCTCAGTTGTTGGCGCGGCGACTATGACTTTACTAAAGCCGGAGTTGGAAGTCTCTTTTAGCGCGTCTAGAAGGCACCGATAATAACGGAGCGACAATTCAGAGAATAATTTCTTAGCTGAGTCTGTAGGATTTGGTTCTACTACCGATACTCCGGGAGCAGACAATTCGTCTAGGGTGCGAAGATAGTTCTGACCCATGAAACCCGCACCTACTACTAGCACCTTGGATTCCGCTTTTTGACTTGCCATAAAATACCACCTAACTCACTCGTCTGTTCAGTGCGCCCGTTCATAGATTCCCGGGCTCAATTTACCTGCATGTTTTACAAGTTTACCGCTGCGGCTATGTTAGTCAACTTTTATTATATATTACTATCGTCCTCCCTGAATTTGGCCTACTGTATCAGTGCGTGAGACTTGGCTCGATTTTACTATCGTCTTAACCTTCAAAGTTTCAATAATTTAGGGTACTTTAGCTCAACAATCTCGAAGATAACTTGAGCATCCCGCATATTTACTGTAAAATAAGAGCAGGTTTAAGAACACTATGTCATTTACCAGCTCCGAACACGCGACTTCTTATATTAAAGCCCTTCTGCGGCCCCTGGTTAAGTGGTGCCTTAAGTACGGCTTGCGATCCGCTAAGGTAGAGGAGCTGGTCAGAGAGGCTTTCGTTGATGAGGCTGCGACAGAGATCAGAAAAGCCGCGGGCGCTTTCAGCATTAGCAAAGTAAGCATTATAACCGGACTCCACAGAACAGAGGTCTCTAGGCTCTTATCAGAAGAGGGCGAGGACGACGGGCAGCACGATCTGCTCACAAGAGTTATCGGACTCTGGTCATCATCAAAGAGGTATCGCGCCAAAGATGGCACAACGCGTGAGCTTACCCATGAGGGGTTATCGAGTGAGTTTGCTCGACTCGTCGCCGAGATCAGTAAAGAGGTAACTCACTATCCGATCCTCTTTGAGCTAGAGCGTATCGGAGCTATCGAATACCACGAAAACAGAGTACGTCTGATAACCCGCGAATACACCCCAAGTAAGGATTTAGATTATGGCTTAAGCCTTTTAAGTCTAGATGTCGCGGATCTTACATCCGCCATTGAGGCCAATCTAAGCGAGACTAATAAAACTCCTAGCCTGCATCTAAGAACTGCTTTCGATAATATCGATCCAGCGCGTTTAGATGAGGTTAGGCGGTGGATTATGAAACGCGGGGCTCAGTTTCAGAACGAGGTGCGGGATTACCTAGCCTCGGTTGACCGCGATACTACAAGCGAATCCAGCGCTGAGAATACGGAGCGCGCACGTGTCGCTGTAACGGCATTCTCTTACGCCGAACCTATTCAAGCTATCAAACCTATTCCGCCCAGAAAGAGGGGCCGAAAAAAGGCATCGCAAAATGAAAAATAAGATCTCGCTATATTTCGCGTCTTTATGCGTGTTTCTCGCCGCTTGCGGTGGCGGTACTACTGGAACATCCCCAACTGACTCACTTAAGTTCTCAGGCTTCGCCGCCGACGCGAACAACCAGCGCCTAGCTGGCCTTAGCATGACCGTGAGATCTGGAACATCTGAGCGTGACCTAGAGCAATCAGGTACCGATACGAGCGGAGACTTTAGTATGCGGCTTCCAGATAGTGAGAGCTCTTTAATAGTTGATGTAACAGGTATTGGTGCTGTAACAGTTAAGCGACAGCTATCTGGTCCGGGAACTATCTCCACTAAATTAGCTACTACGCGGGATAACACTTTAGAAGCGCGTGATCTCTTTGAGGCACGGGTAAATGAGGGCTCTCTCTGTGAGCAGTTAGCCCTTGCATCGGGCGATCAGATCCTAGTCACCTCAAGCGACCTAGATAAGCCGTGTCCCGTAACGATCGATATCGCCTCAAGAGAACTTAGTGGTGCTGATTTTAAAGTTACTCTTAGTGGCGTATGTGGTGGGGCTCTCAAAAACTTAGCGACGGTATCTGCAACAAATAACGGCGGAGTAATTTCAAGCGCTACTGTAGACATAGAGCCGGCGGTAACAGCCGGATGTAAGGAGCTACAGATATCGGTTACTCACCCAAGAAACAAAGGCTTAAATGCGGTGTTTTTGGTGGATTAAGAAAGCAGTCTCAGCGCGCCGCCTAGGCCGCGGCGCGCTGTTGATGCTGGCAATATTTTCGGCTTACGCCTCTCAGACTTTCGCTGACGACAAATTAAAAGTTGGAGTCAGTCTACCATTGTCGGGAGTCATAGCTGAATGCGGAGAAGCGATACGAAACGGTATAAATCTAGCGGTTAGCGCGAACCCCGATAGTTTTAAGTCGATAGATTTTATCTTTGAGGATAATCAGTATGACAGTAAACGGGCTATCTCCGCGTACCATAAGCTACGCGAAACCGATCGCGTTAATTTAATCTTTAATTGGGGAGAGGCACCAACACTCGCAGTAGCCCCGATCGCCGAGAGAGACAAGTTTCCATTAGTCGCGTTATCAACCGACCCAAATCCTCTAAAGAATTTTAAATACACTGTACGATTCATTAACTCCCAATCGGAATACGCCGAGAAACTCGTGACCCATCTTCGCAAGCAAGGAATAAAAAGGATCGGCATAGTGATGACCGATGATCCGTATTACGTTAGCTACTTAGCAGCGATTAAAAGCTATCTCCATCTAGATGAGTCTCTATATCTGATCCAAAGCTATCTGCCAGGCGACATGGATTTTAAATCAGCTATTCTTAAGGCTAAGGCTCAAAAATACGATGCCATAGGGATCTTTTTGTTCATTGGTCAGATCTCCTCTTTTTACAGGCAGGCAGCGATTTTAAATTATCGGCCGCGAACCTTTGGCGGAGATGATTTTGATAGTAGATCTGAGGCCCTAGCGTCAAAAGGCGGCATGAGTAATTCAGTCTACGCAGCTAACAAGATATCTAACGACTTTGCCACCCGTTACCGAGAGCGTTTTAAAGACGACGCCTACCTTACTTATGCAGCAAATAGCTACGACTTCGCCAATATGATTCCTAAGTTGCTACCGCTAAAAACGTCTCAAGCAGAATTAGAGATAATCGATCAACTAAGTGAAATTAAATTGCCTGATGGTGCGCTAGGTCGAGCTGAGTTTGTTAAGTCAGCGGATAATGGAAGCTACTTCCGCTTCCCGGTTGTAATTAACAAGATAGTTAAGGCGGGTGTAGAGGTTATTGAGGAGTGATCTCAATGCGCCATGCCTAACAGGTCACAACTCTCCAGCAAGATCATCCAGAGTCAAAACTCGATCGAAGTATCTTCTCTCTTTTAACGACTCCGTAACGCCGGTCGCTGATATAAGAATTCTCTCTACTCGCTGTTTTATATGGTGTGAATAAAAAGATACAGCTCTCTCAAAAGGCGTGATTACCGAAGCGTCAACAGGCATGTGGGTGTATTTGATCTCGCAAACGGTATGAACTTGATCCGCGCGCTGAAAGATTAAATCTAGCTGATAATTTTTTATCTCGCTCGAAGCGACCCTAGAGAAATGCGAGCCGAAGCGATAATCGACCGCGGCGAATCCCAACTTATCCGCTATCACCGGCGCTTTAGTGACACACAGATACTCAAACGCGTACCCCAAGTGAGCTGAAAGCTCAGAATAAGAGACGGCACTCTCTGGCCTCTTGTTGTAGGCACCCTGCCTAACGCGCGCGAGTCGTGGTACGATATTTTTGAAGTAAGTCCTCAAAAAAGGATCCGCTATAGAGAACCTCTGAAGTAATGAGTTCTCCGGTTTGTCTAGGGGGACATATTGGCGAATCAATCCACAGAGAGCTAGCTCTTGAAGCAACCGCGAAAGCTCACCTCCTGATGATATTTTCAAGATCTCAGCTAAATCCTTGCGGTCGCTAAAAGATACCTTCGCTAGGTAGCGCAGGATCCTCTCAAAATCGGGGTTATTAGCGAGAGAGCTGACGATCATTCGATCAAACTCATTAACAAAGAAGCCGTTCTCTGAGAAAGCCTCATGCGCGAACGAAAGAAAGCATGAGGATCGCGCTCCCAGCCTAAGTAAGTACTCTGGAATACCGCCCACCAGCAGATACGCGTCGAAGGCCTCTCGAAGAGGGGTACGCGCAGGCAATAACTTCCGAGCGGCGGCAAAAGGTAACGGCCTAACATGCAGCTCGTGCTGAGAGCGATTATAAAGGGATTTTGAGCGCAGAACCTTATTCACCATAAAAGATGGCGATGAACCACAAAGCACAAGAATGAGTCGCGGATTCTTGCCGAGCCAGTTATCCCAAGCCAACTTCAGATCTGACGTTAGCTGCCCTCTGTAGGATGATAGCCACTGATACTCCTCAAGATACAAGGTCCAACATCCATTCTTGACAATAGCTCCAACAAGACGAAGAAAATCTTCCCAATTTCTAGGGTTCCAGCTGCTGATGGCTCTATCTGGGAGCTGCGCTGATAATTGTCTCACCGCGCTAGCGATTTGAGCTCGGAGTCCCCCATGCTCTACTCCCTCTATCTTCAGAATATTCCGATCCCCGAAGGCTTTTTCAATCAGAGTCGTCTTGCCTACTCGGCGTCTTCCATACACCACTACGATTGACGAATTCCCAGATTCAGAGACCTTCACCAGGCGTTCCAGCTCAGCTTCTCTTCCCACAAATTCCGAAGCTTTGCCTATCATTTTCATTAGAAACTCGAGATTCACGAACGCTTAAAAACGGTTAATTTCGGCTTACTCATGCCGCTCTTAAAATAATATACCACTTTTGTGCATCATAAAAGTGGTATATTAATGCTCCACAAAGCACTAATAGGCGGACTTTCAGAAAGAGCTGCGACAATCGTAGAAAGATCTCTTTACGCGGAATCCCTCTTTTATAATCTAGCCTCAATAGCGCTAGCTCCCCCGCAAGCCCCGCACTCCGGAAATTTGATTGCCTAGTTTAGATTTCCCGGGTATATTTAAGCTGTGCTATCAAGAATCCTTAAACTACCGGAATCAAATCATTTTTTCCTGTTCGGCCCACGTCAAACGGGGAAAACGACTCTTGTAAGGAGCTCTTTCCCTAATGAGAGGCTTCATCAGATAGACCTACTATCCACCAAGACCTATGCGCTCCTAAAGGCTCATCCATCGCATATCTACTCTGAGATTAAAGCTCTGCCGAAAGACATCTCTCACGTCTTTATAGATGAGGCGCAACGAGTACCAGAGATACTTGATGAGGTTCAGCGCTTAATCGATGAAAAGATCCCTCAACGGTTTATTATCAGCGGCTCTAGCGCGCGAAAGTTAAAGCGCGGTCAGGCTAATCTTCTAGGTGGTCGTGCCTGGAAGGAGATCCTGTTCCCTCTAACGTTAGATGAGCTGCCTGACAACTACCATCTAGAGAAGATCTTAAGCCGAGGAACCCTCGTTCCAAATGTGATCGCTCCGAGTGATAATGACGCGGAGATGAATCTGCGAGCCTACGGCGAGGAGTATCTAAAAGAAGAGATTATCGCCGAAGGTATAACTCGTAATGTGGGGGCTTTCATCAGATTTTTGGGGATAGCGGCGCAGTGTAACGGTGAGCAGCTTAACTACACCAACATAGCTCGAGATGTAGTAATGTCGGGGGTGGCGGCAAAGGAGTATTTCGCGATCTTAGAAGATACCCTTATAGGCTCATTCCTACCATCTTTCGCGTTATCTGAGAGGAAGAGATTTAAAGTTAGTCCTAAATTCTACTTTTTTGACACTGGGGTTCTGCGCGCGCTACAGGGACAACTTAGAGTCGAACTTAGGCCTCAAACTTTTGCTTATGGCAATTACTTCGAGAGCTGGATAATTAATCAGGTGCGGACGCTATCTCGGTATTTTAAGAAAGATTTACAGCTCTCGTTTCTTAGAACGGCCGCTGGCGCTGAGGTTGATCTTATCATCGAAACACCTTTGGGAGAGGTATTGGGCATAGAGATTAAAACCAAAGCTGTGCCAGACTCGCGCGATTTCGAAGGCGGCTTTGCCGCGCTAAAAAAGATAGTTCCTAAAGCAAAGTGCTTCTGCGTATATTCGGGAGAGGTTAAACGTGTTTCAGATGGCTATCAAATTATTCCGTACAAAGATTTTTTTAAATTAATTAAGTCGCTTTAGGGAAGAACGGAAACGCCGGCCCTGGCGAGTAGCTTATTTCAGACTTCACCTAGCTCCATCGCTCTCGGCGGAGGACTCATTCTTCTTGGGAGTATAGTTATCGCTAGGGGCTCGGTTTCTTAGGTTTAAATAAGAAACTATAATCGGCGTCCTGAAAACCACATTTACTAGATGCATCACTATAATACTCCAAGCTGTCAGATACCCGATCTGAAATCCGTATATCATCCCAGTAAGGTCTTTTAAGTAGAGAACAACGTGCATCGGTAGCGACACAGCGCCACGAGAGCGATTTAACTTCAATGTCCGATATTGCGAGTATGCTCCCTGCGCCATCATTACAGTAGCTAATGACACAAGTCCATTAGCGACCCAGTAACTAGCCGTCACACCACGAAAACCAGAGGTGATCACAAGAACTGATAATAGGATTGACCCAGAGGCGATATAGAAAGCGGCCCTTGAACCAGAGGTACGTCGCTCTCTGTAAATTTCCCAGATGATCCAGTAGAGGAGCAGCCCAACGATCGCGCGTGGGTAGGTTAGAAATGGGTCCGCGCCCTTTGAGTCGACTACTAGCCCGAAGATAAAGAAGGTGTAGACCGCGAAAAAAGAGGAGAAGACCTGATTAACAGAGACGCTGTGGGTAGCCGGCTCGTTTAGCTCGCCAAGCGCACGCAGCTTTCTTCTTTTAGCGATAGTTCTTATCTGGTGCCCGATAGCGGGGATCGCCGAGAGAAAAAATACCGAGCTGATTAGTCCCCAGAAGTCGTGTGAGTTCATTGGGACGGTAGAGTAGCAGCTTTAGGTCAGTTGAGCATTTAAAATTTGTAACTACTAAGTATATTCCGCCGCGATAAAATTAGTCTCTATTAATAGGCGGGACTGAGCAAGTAGGATCCAAAAAGTCTGCAATCAGACTTAATATTCCGACTCCTTAAAATAGCAGGCTTGCACTAACGAATGGGGCTTACCCTGCCACTATCAAAACAAACTCAAACTTTTCCACCCACCCCCTTAAACTTCTCCACAAACGCCCCGATCTTTCTAAAAACAACCTGCTTAATAGTCAAATACTGTGGATTAAGCGGACTCATTTTGGGCAAAATTGCATTCAGCTCAGTGCCGCTATCGCTGGCATACTCACGCTTGATCGACGTGGCGATATAGCGTTTGGCGGCTTCGGCGTTTAGATTCTCAGCAGAAATCAGCTCCTCGGCTTCGCGCTGTTGCTCTGCGCGCGCAAAGGTGAAAAAGGCGTCGATGATTCCGGCTTTGTGATCGATGGTATCGAGATCGGTTTGATTGATGAAATCGACTACGAGGCTCTCTTTGGCTCGGTTGCCAATACTGGAGCGGATAATGCGGCGGACATCTTCGACTAAGGTTGCCTTGTCTTTTACCTTTCTATGTTTTTCGAAGATCTGCTCAAGAATATAATCGAGGTTTATCTCAAGGGATTTTAGGAGGTCTACCTCGAAGACAACATCATTCCAATCGATAATTGATTCTTCGTTTTCATTGGCGGCCTTCTGTCCCCGTAACCAATCGCGAATATCATTGTAGGTAGATCGGTAATCCTGGATCTTTCGCTCTGGAGGTAGCTCTATTTTATTAAGTTCAGCGAACTGCTGATCAGCTAAGTGATACTTCTCCTTAAACGCTGTAACGGCTGCGGGATCACCTGTATCGAGGCCCTGCATAGCTTTAAGGCTCGCGAACTCGTCGTAATTTTGTAGGATGTTTTCTAAGCGAAGATACTCGCCGAAGAGCTTGGCGAACTCCTTCTTATCGGACTCTTTTTCAATCTGTTCTGGGTGCGGAAATCGTTGTTGTAACTCCGCTACCACATCAATGAAACCTCGCCGCGCCTCTCCGGTGTCTGCGTCGTTGAAGCCCTCCATGTACTCTTTATAGCTCTTCTCGAGTACTACGTTTTTGGTATTCTTGTCTCCAAAAAGGGTGATCGCCTCTATAGTAGCCTGCTCTAAATCACGGAAGGTAACGATATTGCCAAATGTCTTAGTAGAGTCAAGAATCCGGTTAGTGCGTGAGTAGGCCTGAATCAACCCGTGAAAGCGCAAATTTTTGTCGACGAATAAGGTATTAAGCGTCGGCGCATCAAAGCCCGTAAGAAACATGCCAACAACAATCAGTAAATCAACATCTCTGTCTTTGACTCTCTTGGCTAAGTCACGGTAATAGTTTTGAAAACCGTTACTATCGACACTAAAGTTAGTCTTAAAAAACGCATTATAGTCAGCTATCGCCGCACTTAAAAACTCTTTAGCGCTTGTATTCATCGCTGAGACATCAAAGCTCTCGTCGGGAATATCGCCAACCGCATCCTGCTCTTCATTAGCGTCAAAAGAAAAGATGGTAGCAATCTTTAGCGGCTTATCGGAGCTCTCCTGTAACTTACAGAGCGTTTTATAATAGAGCTTAGCCGCATCAACGCTACTCACGGCAAGCATGGCGTTAAACCCGCGACCTCCACCTTGTAGCCGATGGGTCTTTACGCGAAAGTTGTCAAGAATATACTGCGAGATCTCCCGAATCCTGTCGGGGTGCAAGAAGGCTCGCTTGTTCTCAGCCGCACTAAGTTTCGCTGCGTCTTGTTCGGTCTCAATACTCTTAAATTGCGGGCGTACATCATTGTAGTCGACCTTAAATTTCAGCACCTTATCATCACGGATTGCGTCAGTAATCACATACGAATGCAGTTGCGTGCCAAAAACATCCGCTGTGGTTTCTGCGCCTGATGCATTAGCCGGGAAAATTGGCGTACCGGTAAACCCAAACTGATAAAAGCGCCTAAAATTCTTCTTTAAGTTCTTTTGCGCCTCTCCAAACTGGCTGCGGTGGCATTCGTCAAAGATAAAGACTACTTGCTTATTGTAGACCGCGAGATCCCCTTCCGTTTTCATCAGGTTATTGAGCTTCTGAATAGTCGTGACAATAATCTTATTGTCATCCTTTTCGATATTACGCTTAAGACCGGCAGTGCTATCGGAGCCATTGACGCTATCTGGAGAAAAGCGCTGATACTCTTTCATCGTCTGATAGTCGAGATCTTTCCTATCGACAACGAAAAACACTTTATCTATAAAATCCAGTTCAGTCGCTAAGCGCGCTGCTTTAAAGCTCGTCAGTGTCTTTCCAGAACCTGTCGTGTGCCAAATATATCCACCACCCTCTGGAGTGCTCCAACTCTTAGATTCATATGAGCTCTTAATCTTCCAATAGATGCGCTCTGTAGCGGCTATCTGATACGGGCGCATCACCAGCAGATTATTACTGACATCAAAGACTGAGTAGTTGAAAAGCACCCTTAGTAAGGTACCCCTCTGAAAAAACGTAGCGGTGAAATCTTTAAGATCTTTAATCAGTCCGTTGTCCTTCTGCGCCCAGTTCATCGTAAAATCAAAGCTATTTTTACTTCGCTGGGTAGTATTGGCAAAGTAGCGCGTGTCAGTGCCGTTTGAGATGACGAAAAGCTGCAAGTACTTATAGAGGGAATGATCGCTATTAAAGCTCTCTTTGCTGTAGCGGTGAATCTGGTTAAACGCCTCGCGGATTGCGATGCCACGCTTCTTTAATTCAACTTGCACGAGCGGTAGCCCGTTAACCAAGATAGTAACATCGTACCGGTTGGCGTGAGATCCTACCTGTTCAAACTGGTTAATGACCTGGAGCTTATTGCGAGCTATATGCTTTTTATCAAATAAGTAGATGTTCTGAATGCGACCATCATCGAAGACGAAGTCATGAATATAATTCTCATGCACCTTACGCGCCCTATCGACATTATTGTCACTCGGTTTATCCAAGAAGGTCTCAACAAATCGCGACCACTCGCTATCTGAAAACTGTACATTATTCAGACTTTGTAGCTGCACACGCACATTTGCTGCCATCGCTTCAGGTGAGCGTAAAGTTGACGAGAATTCATAGCCTTGATTTATTAAGTCTTGAATCAGCTCCTGCTCTAAGTCAGCCTCGCTTTGATAGCTCTCAGCAACGACCCATTCTCTGGTGTAATTATCGAGAACGATGAAGCGGTTGCATTCGGCGATTGTTTTTGTGTATTCAGCCATCACTCTCTTCCTGCGGCTTCCAGTAGCCAGATTTTTCAATTAGGTTTTTTAGCAAATTTTGTACTATTTGCTTCTCTGGTTCTGTTAGTTCGGCTACTTCCTCGTTGGATAAGGTGCGATGGCTACTAAAGTTGACTATACGTCTTAAATAGCCCTCCTTGCCTTCGTTAGGCAATAAGTCCGACCAATGCTTATAACCCAAAAAACCAGCGGTTTTCTCGTATAGATTGCGCAGTAACGTAAAGTGGTATTTCTCGATCTGATTGCTCGCGATCGCTTGCTCTAGGGTTTGCTTTAAATATAGGTGATATGAAAAACTCTTGTTCGAATCACCTATTTTCTCATCAAGTTCGAAGGATCCATCTTCAAACCGCCTCAGAATGTAGCCCCTACTAGCTCCAAGCTCACTATACAGGACCTTATAAAAAAGAGGGTTATGGGTGGTGATAACGAACTTAAGTCCTTCCCCTTTTGTGAAATCACTCTCTTTTATTAAAGCTGCTAAATTCACGGCTAGCTCTATCAAATGATTTTCATCGAGCGAACTGACCGGATCATCAATGAACACATACTCTAGGTGATCAAACTGATTGGTCTCCCGATCAATAGGCTCGACCACTTTGAGAATATCAATCACCTGAACTAATAGCGCATAAAAAACGCTCCAGATAAAAACACTCTCTTCACCTTTGGAGATCTTAATATCACCAGAAGTAGTATCGTCACCACGCTTCAAAGAGAACGTTACATCAGAGAAATCAGCCTCTGAAAATTCGCCCCCGTCGTCGTCTTTAGGTTTATTAAATCTTGGGGTCAGCTTATCACTTGCATAGCGTTGAAAGTTAGCAATGATATTCTGATCTTGCCCCTGATCTTTGAGGATCCAGTTAGTGAACGAATTAGGCTGAATCTTTAGTTTTGGTGCCGCATCTACATCAAGGTCGTTGTCCCAAAAAAAGAGATCTTCGGTGAAAGCGTTATAGTAGAGGATTTTCTTGAGAGGATACTCCGGTTGTTCTTGAGCTCCATCATCCACATCATTCTTCGGCGCTACCAATTCTTTCATCTCGCGCGAAAGACGTGTTTTCCCCGTGCTGTTAAAGGCGTAGATGAGTTGCACCTTTTTGTCGGCGTCCTTTAACTGTTCCGCTATCTGTTTTAGCGTCTTGCTCATGTTAAGAGGCTAGCTCCTCTGGCTTGGGGAAGCTTAGCAGCAGATCGCGGTAGTATTCGTATTGTTTTTGGCGCAGCTCGATTTCGCGGGGGAGGCCTTCTTGGAGGGAGGTGGTAATAGCGTCGAATTTGTCGAGGAGGGCGGCAATACGGGTTTGTTCTAAAAGAGACGGAACTGGGACCCCGAGATCCTCGATATTGTTAGCCTTCAAATAGCCCTGCCCCGAGTTGTTTTTTGTAGCGCTAAAAAATGCCTTTATAATGGGAGAATCGAAGAAATGCAAAAAATAGTCACTATTTATCAAACTCGGATCTAATCGTACCAGATACATATTTTGACCATAAAAGTCTGGATCTGTATCCTTAACTCTCGCAATTTCACCTATAGTGCCAATCATACTTATCAGAATATCACCGGTAAGTATCGGCCTGTTGCGGGACAGATTCAGATAATCTGCTCGAGATATAAATTTAACCCTCTGAAAGTCAACATTTCCACCTCGGATATTCTTTGAAGTTATGTAAGGGACTCCTCCATTCTCATCGAATTTCGGCGTAGCTGGCATTATCCAGAAGCTATCAATAATTATATTTTTTAACGCCTTCCACTCCACCTCCCCATCCTCAAAACTAAGCAACCGCTCCCGATAATAGTTATACTGCTTCCTCCGCGCGGTAAGCTCAGCGGTAAGCTCAGCGGTAAGCGCGGTAAATGCGTCTAAGATACGGACGATTTCTGCTTGTATCTTGAGCGATTTTTGGGGGGTTTCGGGGCATGGGATGGGGATTCTTTTTTGGCAAAAATTGGCGATCCATAGCCGTTTATGATCGCCTTCAATCAACTCGCTTGGTAGTGTATTCAGCCAATAATAAATGTACTTCAAAAGATATTTCGACTCGTCACTCGATGTGATCATCTTCATTGCCGAGGATTTCACTTTAAAGTCGAAATCGACCCACTTATTCGCTGATGTAAAGTCATCAAAAATAATTACCGGAGATTGGGATGCTCGATATATTCCATCAACTTCACTCGTATAGCCTAAAACGAAGGTTTTACCCGCTGTCAAAACAGGGGTCGGAAAGTGGTCACTGTAATCAGTTGTGCTAACGAGGTACTTAGTTGGCTGCTCGTATTTGGTTGCCTGTCCCAACGCCTCCCACTCAACTCGTTCACCGTCTAGGAGCTTCTCCAAAAACCCACTCTCACTCATCGCCACCCTCACCATCAAAAATGCTCTTATTCATTCCAAAACCCTTCAACGTGCCAGTTGAGATCGAATCCAAATAACCTATACGGTCCGATACACTCGTCGACGTAAAACGCGTCAAGGCCGCCCGCGTTGCTTGCAGCAACAAAGATGAGACTCTCTGCTGCCGATGACCCGATAGAAGGCACCTTCTTCTTACACATATCTAAACTCCTGATATCTCCGCCACAATCGCATCAATATCCCTACGCAGCTTGTCAATCTTGGCGACGGTGGTCTTTATCTCAGCGTTAAGCTTCACAATGTCCGTCACCTCACGGTTATCTTTCGCCTCTACATAACTACTAACCGACAAATTATACTCATTTGCGACAATACTCTCGAAGCTAATCGATTTAGCAAAGTGCTCAATATCCTCCTTACTATCAAACACCCGAATGATCTGCTGAATATGCCCTGGGTTTTCGACATCGTCATTATCAGTAATGACGTTATTGTTAGTTTCCTTCTTAAAGAGACCACTGGCATCAATAAACTGAATTTTCGTATCAGTCTTATTTTTGGCCAACACTAAAATAGTTACGGCGATAGTCGTGCCATAAAAAAGATTAGGCGCCAGTGAAATGATCGTCTCTATATAATTATTATCGACTAAATACTTACGAATCTTCTGCTCTGCGCCGCCGCGATAGAAGATACCGGGGAAGCAAACTATTGCTGCGCGCCCTTTGCCCGAGAGGTAGCTAAGCGCGTGTAGCACGAAAGCAAAATCTGCTTTAGATTTGGGCGCAAGCACGCCCGCAGGCGCGAAGCGATCGTCGTTAATCAGGGTTGGGTCATCTGAGCCTATCCACTTAACTGAGTACGGCGGATTAGAGACGATCGCATCGAAGGGTTTTTCATCGCCGAAATACGGAGTGCGTAATGTATCACCCAGCTTGATATTAAACTTGTCGTAGTTAATATTGTGCAAGAACATGTTCATACGCGCTAAGTTGTAGGTGGTGTGGTTAATCTCCTGACCAAAAAAACCCTCTTCCACGATATGGGTATCAAAGTGTTTTTTAGCTTGCAGCAGTAAGGAACCAGAGCCACATGCAGGGTCGTAGATCTTATTCACGGTGGTTTGCTTGTGCATAGCGAGCTGCGCAATCAGTTTTGAAACATGTTGCGGCGTAAAGAACTCGCCGCCTGACTTACCAGCATTAGCCGCATAGTTAGATATAAGAAATTCGTAGGCGTCTCCGAAGAGATCGATTTGGCTGCCGTGAAAGTCGCCAAACTCAAGGCCTGCCACCCCTTTAAGCACCGCGGTTAGGCGTAGGTTTTTATCTTTGACGGTATTGCCGAGGCGGTTACTGGTCGTATCAAAGTCGGCGAACAGGCCTCTAATGTCATCCTCTGAAGGATAGCCACTCGCCGACGATTCGATTTCGGCGAAGATTTTAGCCAACTCAGTATTCAAGCTCTGATTGGTATTGGAGCTCTTAACGACATTCGTAAAGAGTTGGCTTGGGTAGATGAAATAGCCTTTCGTCTTGATGGCATCGTCTTTAATCTCTGGGGTGATAACGCTATCAGCAAGCTCGGCGTAAATAATGCTCGCATCATCAGCTTCGATGTAGCTCGCAAAATTCTCACTGATAAAACGATAAAACAGGGCACCAAGTACATACTGTTTAAAATCCCAGCCGTCGACTGCACCGCGGACATCATTGGCGATCCGCCAGATCTGGCTCTGTAGGGTCGCTCGTTGTTGGGCGCTTGTCATGTAATATTCCTCTCGTTTCTAACTTTACTTGGTCTTGCAGTACGCCTTCCTGGAGCGAGACAAGGCACAGCAAACATGTCATCAGTTAAGAATTTTAAGTGGGACTTCTCAAGTAACATACCAGCAAGCCTGTTACTTGACGGTGCCGCACGAATACCTACCTTTGCTCCATGTTTTTGAACTCTTACGGTAGCTTAGTTTTGCTCCCATGCCCAGCCATGTTCGAAATCGCGAGTAAGCCATTTCTCAAATTCCTAGGAAACTCTGCCCAAAATTTGGCGATTAGTAGTAAAGAACTAAGTATAGACTCAACTATTGGCATATATACGGTTTTAAGGACCGTGCTCAAAAGCTATCCACGTGGCGAAAAAATGTTGATAAATTCATCCGGTCGTAACGAGACCTCAAGTTGCTGGCAATAAAATCTTAGTCGGACTATCGCATTATTATCGATCGGATAAATAAGTCCTCTAAGATCTTTGTCTCAGCTAATTCTCTTAATACACAACTGACTTCAATGTAATCTCCTAAACTATCCTTAGAAGCTATCCGCTTTGTTGGGCCTGTGCAGTGGTATTCTTTACTAGGATTCATCTCTCCGCGACCTCGATGTATTTCTCCTATTTATTTTAGGGAAGGCCGGCAAAACCCCTCCCTACTGCAAAAGCGGATCTTGAGCCGCTCTTCGAGTTTTCGAGATGGAAAAAAATCCTCAATGTATCGCAGTGGATACACTTGCGGTTTTTTCCCATCTCGAAAATCGAATATCAACTCAACCTCCACTTTC
>JBIKWQ010000042.1:0-30537 GCA_044356215.1 Bdellovibrionota bacterium
TATCTATCGTGCTCATAGACTTTGCGCTCCTTCGCATGGTCGAGCCTATTTTATTTTCTCACTAAGGGCAAGTGTTTATAAAAGTATCGCTATTCTAGGCGGTTGGGGGTGGGGCTGCGAAGCCCTAAACTTCGGTCGAGCAAAATTAATAAACAATCTGCGGAGGAGGCTGTTGCAACGGTTGCGATGGCTGCTGATTGTTGTCGGCACCTGTCCCCGTCTGGCCTGAATTTGGTTGATTTGAGCCTCCGTTAACGTCAGAAGTTCCTCCCAAATTCGGTAGTCCTTCTTGTAGATTAGGCATTTTACCTAAATTAGGAAGCCTGGCGATCGGCAGATTCGGCAGTTGTCCGGCTCCGGGGAGTCCATTTCCGCCACTGCCACCGCAGCCGCCTCCGGCTCCGCCGCATCCTCCTCCAGCGCCGCCACTTCCACCGCAACTACCCGTTGAGCCGCCGCAGCTTGTCCCTGATGAGCCACATGAGCTGCCGGTGCAAGTTCCACCAGAGCTCGAGCCGTTAGCGCTGTTATTCCCTAGTTTGCGCATCAGGTCGTCCATTCCTATATCGAAAGCGTTCTTCTGTTCTCCGACTAAGGGAGATTGAGATTTGGCTTTCGTCGAATCAGGCACGATAGCGGCGCTGTCCTGAACAAGGGGCGTCTCGAGCACAATCGCGAGAGCGGCTATCATGAAAGTTAGCGCCCCAAATTTTAAGACTCGCGAGGGTGTTAATTTGCAGATCCGCGGATCCGAACGAGTCTCCGTCCCCCGCGCTAATGATAAGAGCCCTTGAGTCATCAGTATTCTCCCTAGAAAGATTCAATACTTGAGTCCCGCGCGTTGCCAGAGTTCGTCGCGGATGGAACCTGTGGCGGATTGTTCATCGGTGTTGGTTGAGCGGCGATAGTTCCGGCATTCCCACTTTGAGAACCCTGGTTCTGAGAGTTGCCGTTATCGGAGCTGCCCAAGTTGTTAAGCTGCCCGCCGAGTCCTCCGACGGCTCCGATGATGCCACCGAGTCCCCCCGCACCGAGCTGATTTAAATTTCCGGCTCCTAAGCCGTTGCCATTTAGGCCGCCAAGCGGGTTATTTTGATTACCAAGGCCCCCAAGTCCGCCCAAACCCCCAAGTCCACCGAGTCCAGATCCGGCTAATCCAGCCAGGTTTCCGAGCCCGTTTCCACCAGCGATGTTCCCAAGGTTGTTGCCGATCCCGCCAAGACCCCCTAAACCACCGAGCCCTCCGAGAGCACCACCAAGGCCGCCACCACCACCGCAGCCACTACCTCCAGCACCACCTCTGCCGCAGCCTCCACCGCCACCGTTACAAGATGGCCCGCTACCAGAGCAGCCCCCGCTAGATGGCTTTCGGCATGTGGTGCAAGGCGCGACGACAAGATATTGATTGTGTCCAGGTAAGCCTGTTGGAATTAGCTGTTCCCGTGGTTGCAACGGACAGTTGCCAGTTGAGCAACTGGAACCAGAGGGCGGGGAGAAAAAGTCATTGCTATTTGATAAGCTGCAAGTTGGTCCGGTGCAGCCAGCGCTCGCGGGAGCGCAGAAAAACAGTGATGTAGCTCCAATAAGCAGGGCGACTTTTGTTAATGTTTGTGGGAAAAAGCGGCCTAAAAACATGAGATCTCCTTATAGGTAGCTTAAATTAAGCCAGGTATCATAAGCAGCCAGGAGGACTTGTGCGTCACCGCCTAGCTCCCTAATACAGTTATGACTGAAACCCGCACTTGTGTGACATAAAAAAGTCACTCTTTTACGAGAAACCACCATAACTCTCTTAGACCGCCGGTTTAGATGTTCTATTGGGGTGCTCTATTGGCGTTTTTAGGTGTAAGATGGGGAGGTTCGGCTCTTTAGTAGTCTTGGGCCACTCGAAATAAATCAGTTTAAAATGATGAAGTTAAGCTCCTTTGTTTTTACAAAAGCGGTCCTAGCGGCGATTATTTTTTTCCTAGCCAGCTCGGTGAGTGTAGCGTACGCCGAAACAGCCGACGAGGTTTTAAAGAGAGTTCAGAGAGGCGCCGCGGCGGAAAATCCGGATCCGAATGCCAAGAATCAATATCGGGGTGGTGTCTCTGGGATCCCAGAGGTTATCAAAAACATGAAAGACATCGCCAAGCCGATCTGGCCAGATGCCCCCGGCAGCGAAGTCGATAAATGGTACAGCCCGCATTTGAGGGATCAGAGGTTTGCTCAAGTGCTTCGGGATGAGCAAGCATCCTTTAGAGCGAGGGCTCTTGTCGCGCGCATCAAGCCATGTTTCTTTTGGATACCGTCTTGCGTCAACGGTTTTGGAGTGAATCAGACGGCGTGTAACAATTGGCTGTGCCAAATCCCAGGGTGTAACTTACCCTGGGAGCACCTCGGCCACCTAGAAGAAGCTTGTTGTAAACCTTTCGTAGCCGGTTCTATGATCTACAGTAAATTAGTCGATGACACCAACTTCAAAACCTGTTGCGTAAGAGAGGGAGAGGAGAGTTGGACTGAGGAGAAGCTCGCCTGTACATACCCAACAGGCGATGGTTGGGCGGGCATGTTCGAGTATTACTACCCGACTACGATCGTTGGTATAGAGAAGCAACGTGCTGAGACTATGATCGCTACAAAGAGTGAGGTGGCGGATTGCCTGGCGCAGAGCGACCAAAAGATGAGCGAAAAAGGAGTTGATTGGGTCGCTGGAGCCATACGACGAATATCAGAAGAGTCGAAGGGTAAAGATGGCGAAGACAAGAGCGTTGATACGAAAGATTTAAAACAGAGGATAGCCGAAGACTTCGATAAAGTTCGAACAAAGAACGAGGAGTTAAAGGCAGCCGATAGCATCTTCGGAGAAGGTTTAACAGCGCGACCGTTTTTGCCGGCCTATTCGCGAAGTGAGATGACGAGATTAGCCGAATACTTCTGCATGCACCCGCGGCAGTTCCATAAATTAATGGATCCAAGCCAAGATCTGCTCCAACTTCGAGGCGGCCCAAGTCCTGAAGCATTAGCCGACCAAACTAGCGGTATAAAGATCTGGGCAAACTACTGCCCAGACGCGGTCGAGTTAATGACCAATCCTGAAAATACAAGCACGCTTAAAAATATTGATCTCACCGATTCTGACTTCAATATGGGTTTTAAAGCCTGGACTGTAAACAAACTTTACTGTCAGTGGATGCACCTGCGAAATAACCCGAGTGTGAACGCCGTAGGTATCGGTGATATGCTCAAAAAGACAGGTGAGGACCCTGGGTTCACCGCTGCCCAAGTTGGATATATGTGCTCCGACTACGGCGATCTCAGTACCGGCATGTCCCCACTAACTCTGTATAGAACCCTACCTGTACTGACTAGAACAGCCATCAAGGATCGTATGCTTAGTTTTGTTATGGCAGGTGCTTTGTGGCCTGCGCTAACTAACGAACCGAGATCTCAGTATAAGCGTTTTGAGCCGCAGCCGTATTCTCAGAAAGCGGACGATGGATTCCAAACATTCTGGGGTAATCCGTTTATGGGAGGGGGTGTCAATGAATTAGGCAAAGATTGCAGGTCTCTAAAAGGTGATAACTTTGCTCTATCGCAGATGAATAACGTTGGAAATTCAGATCAGCTTTTTATCAGTGATTATACCCATAAGAGTTTCACTCAAGAGCCGATCCGAAACATCAATGGCGGACGGAAGGCTTTTGATAAATACGTAACCCAGTGGGCAAAGAATGATGAACAATCCAAAGCGGATATAGATAACCGAGGTATGGATAAAGACGCGCACACTTATGGGGTTACATTCCGAATATTCGCCACTTGCCCGAGCGGATTTAAACGCTGGAGGCCAACATACAGGTGGCCGGGAGATGATGTGCAGTTGAGAAATCTAGATACCAACTGTGGAGAAGAGAACTTTGGTAGTCCAAAGGCACACGGCCCAGGCATCAGGAATTAAGGTCCCTGTATGAACATACCGGCGACATCTCTTTTCATGATCTTAACCCTAGCGCTCGCGAGTTTTATGTTCGTGAGCGATACTTCTCAGGCGCAGGATTTTTTCCCGAAGGAGTTCGCTAAAGGCGATCTCGCTCAGCAACCTGCGAACAGTAACGCATCAAGAGATGAACCGAGTAAACAGGGTACGGGGGTGCCAAGCCGCCTCAAGATAGGCGAAGAAACGAATCAAACAGCTCAAACGGATTCTCGGCAGCCGCGATTATTTGTGTTGGTGAACTCAAGCAACAAAGAGCATTTTGAATCTGTAATCGCCAAAGTCATATCGTTAGCCAAGACTGGAAAGTTTAAAGTCATGCTCGTCACGCACATTGGCGACTACAGGAATGTGTCACTCGCCTCAAAGAGAGAGCTTTCTGAGCTGGGGATCTATTTGATAGCGAAGCAGAGCATCCCAAACAATCTACCGATCAGTAGATCTCCAGCGTGGGGAGTCATGACCTCATCAGGCACTTCAGGTGTCAACGCTTATGTAATACAGGGATACCTTGAGCCCGAGCTCTTCTTTAATCAGGCGGGCCAGTTTGAGATCCCAGCGGGAATGAAGGTGAAAGATGATACCTTTCAAGTAGAGGCGTTGCAGGGGTTCTAAGCTATGAGCAAACTCTCTTATAAAGGCGCGTTGAGAGCGCTATTCGCTGGAGCTCTGTTTTTTTGCTCTAGAGTATCTTTTGCTCAGCAGCCAGCGGTATCTGACGGATCTCCCGCCACTCAGCAAGCGCCTATTGAGGCTTCAGCTAGCGCCACAACGACCCCTGAGCCTAAACAACCCATCAGGATGATTTCAGGGAGTGACGGGATCCCATTCCCAAGCCCAGAGCATGTGGTCCTAGAGCCATCGCCAACTCCAGAGGTGCAGCCGACAAAAACCCCAGAGCCAACCCCAACACCGTATCAAAGAGCGAAGCGCTGTGAGCGAGCGGGAACATCGAAGCAAGTTGTGCGACCAGATAAAAACGACAATCAGATCTTAGCTGACAAACTTTTTGTAGGAGAGGAACTCATCCCACTAGATCCAGATGAGGTGTATGGAACCGGAGTTAAGCTTTATCCGTATGGTCCAGGAGTAGGAGAGGGGCAGTATATCTTGCAAGAGATGTACAAAGTTCCATGTTTGCCGTTCCGAATCAGGATCACCGAGTGGGGACAATACGAGCACAGTGGCGAGGATGCTTTAAAAAAATATGATGAGCGAGGAAAGAGAGGTGTGCCGACACTCCATCCCTGGGTATCTGAAAAGCTCTACGGAGCTAAGACATCAAAAAAGCGCGGGCGTTAGTTACGCGAGCTGAGTGCGTATACGTCTACGGCGGGTTTGTTGATCAGATGAACGGGCTCGATACAGCTCCTCAGCGCTCTTAGGAATTCTTGTCCGCGCTGCCTCGAGGCGTTCTATTTTATCAGGCGTGAGAGCCCCGTCGTAATCAACATCAACGAGTTCGGCTATGACTGCCTCGGACGTAACATCATTTGGTTCAAGAGTAATAGGAAGATCTGAAGGAGGAGGAGCGCTCTCTTGGCGCGTTGGAGCCGGAGCTAACTCGTGAACGATAATCGATTCGATTTTTAGAGCGGAGCCCGGGCTCACATCGCGAATCGACTCAACCAATCGTTCACGGGTCTCACCTGGCAGGCGGCAAAGTATTTCAGCCGCGATCTTGAGACCATTAATATTTATAGACCTATCTCTCGACATAACCTCTAGGATGCCAAAAGGAGGACAAGGGGCTTAAAAATCTTAAACTAGCGTGAATTAAGAGGGTTACCAACCTTCAGAATCCACCAAGCTTGATTTTTCCGGGAGGATTTGGGACAGTAGGAGGGATTGAAATCCTCAAAGCCCACGTAGCTCAGCTGGTTAGAGCGCAGAACTCATAATTCTGAGGTCCCTTGTTCGATTCAAGGCGTGGGCACCACTAATTCCAAATAGTTACATTCGATCTGTAACTTAAAACCCTCACAATCTATACTGCTCGTGCCAACTACGTGCCAACGGCCTCAGTTGATACCTAACGGTGCCAACACGAAAAGCTAGTGGCACGCGCACTTCTTGAGAGGGTTTATGGGCAACATTTTCAAGCGAAAAGATGCAAAGGGCCAAGTTTCTTACACTGCGCGCATACGGCGTCGCGGTTATCCGCATATCACTGCAACATTCCGTCGCAAGATCGACGCGGACGCTTGGGTGCAGCAAGAGGAACAGAAGATGCGCAACGGCTTGCACCTCGATCACTCGCAAGCAAAGAAGCATACCCTCAAAGAAGCGATCGCTCGTTACAGATCAGAGTTCACCTGCGATATCAATCGCTCGTGTCACCTGAGACGGTGGGAGGAAGCCCTCGGACCCCGCTTACTACACACGATTAACGACGTAGTGATAAACGACGCCCTCGCTACGATAAAGCCAGAGAAGGGTAGAACTGCTAACGACAAGCTCGCCCCAGGCAGCATCCGAGTGCACCTCTGTAGCCTCTCTGCGGTCTTTAAGGAGGCGCGCCGCTGGGGATGGGTGAAACTGAATCCGGTGCGAGATGTAGAGCGACCCTCGCACGCAAAGATTCGAGATCGCTTCCTGAGCGACGAGGAGCTTAAAAACCTCCTCATCGCCTGTAAGCAGAGCCGCTATCAGCACCTCTATCTGATAGTCATCCTTGCGCTCTCAACCGGGATGCGCAAAGAGGAGATCCTCTCGCTCAAGTGGAGAAACGTCGAGCTAGACCGAGAGCGGATTATTCTGGAGAAGACCAAGAACGGCGATCGACGCAATGTGCCCGTTAAAGGTGAAGCCCTGGCGCTTCTTAAAGAGCACGCCAAGGTTCGTCGAATCGACACTGAGTTCCTTTTCCCAGGTGAGAAGCCTTCACCCCAGAAAGAGTGCAAGGCAGTACCTTCGTCAGAGCGGCACTTCGACATCACTGCCGCCTGGAATATGGCCCGTAAAACCTCCAAGCTCGTTGATTTTCGGTTCCACGACCTACGGCATACCGCCGCGAGTTATCTCGCAATGAACGGCGCCTCGTTGGTTGAGATAGCCGGTGTATTGGGACATCGAGACTTCAGCACAGTCCGTCGTTACGCTCACCTGAGTGAAAGCCATGTAGCGAGCACCGTTGAGAAGATGAATCAGAAGTTCATAAAGGGCGCCTAGCGTAGCGCGATTTTCTCTCTCCTCGCGCACTACGTTAAATCTGATTAAGAGACCTCCGAACGTGCAGCGCTCTAACTCGTCGTTCGGCACCGGTTAGCGGGGGATACCCGCTCAAAACCAGCCCCCAAAGCGACTCCCCGCTCAATCTGTCATCGCTAACCACCTAATCCTATTGGCAAATAAGTCTCCAAATCAGAGTGGGTAACAAAATCTTGCCCTCTGATACAGGGGCTATTCGAGCACACAAAAAGACAAAATCTACGGGTATAGGTGGAATCACCGACGTGCCTCATTCTACCTGCACAGGGCAATCAAGCCTAACGTAATTGAGGAGAGAAAGAATGATGTCAGAAAAGAGAATTCCTGAACTGGTGCCGCTAACAAAGTGGGGCGAGTTCTTTATCGACCCATCCGTTGGAGCACTTCGATGGATGGTGCATTCGAATAAAGAGTTTGCTCAGCGCTGCGTAGTCCGGAGAGGGCGCCGTGTCTTGATTGATACGGAGGCCTACAACCGGTGGCTGCGCGAGCAAAGTATCGGGCAGTGAGGAGCAATAAATTTCTAAGACTCTCAACTGTACCGAGGACCGGTGCAGTGAGGGGGTCCGCTAGTAAACGGAGCCTAGTGATGATGATAAATGAGAAAGGCCTTAGCGCGCTGATCCGCGATAAGGCCTGCGAGATAGGGACAGTGTGTAATTATGAAGATATCAAAATTAGTCAAACAAGACGAGGTAAATGGCGTAATGATGGATTTGTTTGATCGGGAAAGGGCCGGAGAGGACATTACTCGTGAAAAATCGGTCGAAGCCTTCAAATTAGGAAAGCAGGGATGGCGCGAGCCAGAACCTCTAGTGATTGAGGCGGGCGGAGCTTTGTCGTATCCGCTCGAGGCGCTACCACCGATTCTGCGAGATGCTATTCGGGACTTGAAAAAGATCGTTCAGGCCCCGGTAGAATTGATTGCCGCATCGGTAAAGGCATCGGCTAATCTGGCCACGCAAGCCCACGTTGATGTCGTGACGCCCGATGGTCGAGTGTCTCCGACCTCACTCTTCTTCATCACCGAAGGGTCGAGTGGAGAGAGGAAGTCGACGGTGGATAGTTATGCGATGGCTGCCCACCATGAGTTCGACGATGAGATACGCAGGAAAGCGCTCGAGGATCGTCATCGGCTTGAGGCGAGTGCAGTTATCTGGGATCGTAAAAAGGGTGAGTTCGGAAAGCGTCCAAAAAAGAGTCGCGATCCTGAATCGAAGGTGACCAGGGAGGAAGAGCTGGAGGCCTTTCTGAAGGAGGTTGGACCAAAACCACCGGCCTGGCAGGGCGCTCCAGTGCGGATAGTTCGTGATCCGACCTTGGAGGGCCTTGAGAAGCACTTATCGATCTCGCCCACAGCGGGGCTATTTTGTGATGAGGCGGCGGTCTTCCTGGGTGGTTTCTCAATGAGTCCAGAGAACCGCGATCGGACTATGGCCGGGTTCTCCAGTCTCTGGGATGGCAAAGGAGTCAATCGAGCAAGGTCTTCCGATGGGATGAACTCGCATCCCGGGAAGAGAGTCTGCATGCACTTGATGGTTCAGGATGTGATATTCAATAAGTTCATCGCGGGTAATGAGGTAATGAAGGGGCAGGGATTTGGACCCCGCTGTCTATTGACCCGTGCTGTATCAACGAAGGGTAGTCGTGTTTTCGTGCGCGAAAATCCTCGAGAGACGCCAGGGATGGTGAACTTCCTCAATCGAGTAAGAGAGATCCTGCAACTGGCACTGCCACTCAAAGAGGGGGGCTCTTGTCGGCTACAGCCGCGCTCTCTCGCTCTTTCGCCGGCCGCGGAGGAGCTCTACATCGAGTTTTATAACGATGTGGAGTCTCGGCAGGGACCTGATGGGGATTTAGCGGAGATAAGTGGCACCGCGTCGAAGATGCCTGAGCAGGCGTTGAGGTTAGCGGCAACCTTTCAATTCTTTGCCGACATTCACTCGGATACCATATCTGAGGAGTCGCTTGAGGCAGGAATAAGGAGCGCTCGCTACTACCTAAACGAGGCTCTTCGCGTGGATCAAGATGGGGGTCGTGAGTATCGGCTCGATTGCGCGGCGAAGGTTCTTGAGTACATCAGAAAGAGTGAGCTTGATACTTTTACTCTTACCCGCATTCGGCAGTTCGGTCCGGCCTGTGCAAGAAAGAGTGCAAATGTCACGCGAGAGCTCCTGAATATCCTAGTTCGCCACGGATATCTCAAGACTCAACGTGATGAGAAGACTAACCACGTCACTTATCTTGCGCACCCAAGGCTTTGGACTAGGTAGGGCTAGCAGATTAGCAGAATTAGCAGGGGGTGGGGGGCCTAAAATCCCTCCATCCCTTGTCTGCCGACCGTCGCCTGCAACCTTTCTCACGCCGTCGGGGGTTTTGACGGAAGGGGGGATTACGCCTCTCAACAGTCTTAATTTACTACCAAACTAGACACCACCAGTACCATCCAGTGATACACCAGGTGGGCACCCCCCTGCTAATTTTGCTAATTTGCTAGGGTGGAACTTAAAAGCTATTAGATCGAATCGATTTATTCGTCGAAGCGGTCCCGGGCATCGAGGGAATTTGTAGCCTAATACATTCCCATTTCTCTTTTGAAATTAGGGTTTTACCGAGAGTCTGAGATTTTCTCTCTGGCCCAGCTGTGCTACGGTTTTGCTGCGGTTTACTGCGGACGTCTGACCGATATTGAGGCTAGAAGAGATGAATGTATTTGACCTTCGTAAAGATATTATAGCTCGGTACAACACATACGTTTCGAGCTTCTTTAGGATCCGAGATGCGAAGGTCAAGAGTAAGGTCGACGAGGCGATGCAGGAAGGCGCTTTGTGGCCTGAGCCACTGTTGCAGCTAAACCCGTCATTTGCTCCCGGTGCTTCTCTCGAGAGTTTGATAAGAGAGGGAGTTCTCCATCCTGCCGCCGCGGATGTTTTTAAGATCAACAAAGACAAGCCCGAGAAGACCCCTTTTACTATTCAGCTCCACAAGCATCAAGAAGAAGCAATCCGAGTCGCTCATGCGCAGCGCAACTACGTCCTCACCACTGGCACAGGCTCCGGTAAGAGCTTGTCGTACATCATCCCGATAGTTGATTACGTCCTCCGCAATCCCGGCAAGAAAGGCGTCAAAGCGATTATCATCTATCCGATGAACGCTCTCGCTAACAGTCAGGCTGAGGAGTTGAAGAAGTTTCTTCAGGCTGGATTCCCCGATGGCAAAGGCCCGGTCACCTTCGATCGATATACGGGGCAGGAGAAAGAGGAAACGCGGAAGCGAATTATCGCAAACCCACCAGACATCCTCCTTACCAACTACATGATGCTTGAGCTGATCCTCACACGAACCGAGGAGAGAGCTCTGATTGACGCAGCTAAAGGCCTTCAGTTCCTGGTGATGGATGAGTTGCATACCTACCGCGGCCGACAAGGGGCGGACGTCTCGATGCTCGTGAGGCGCGTTCGAGACCGCCTTGATGCGCCTGATATGCGCTGTATCGGCACCTCGGCAACTATGTCAACGGCAGGCACCTTCAAGGATCAACAAGCAGATGTCGCCGCAGTAGCATCGAAGATATTTGGAGCTACGGTTGAGGCTAACGACATTATCGGAGAAACGCTCAGGCGTATCACCCAGGAGGCGGAAGCACCGGCTGCCCCTGAGTTTGCAAGGCGCATCAGGGAGTACCAGACAATCTCGTTTACTAGCCCGGAACAACTAGCCGCGGATTCTCTCGCGCAGTGGGTGGAGAGCTTCTTCGGTATCGAGAGGGAGCCGCAGTCAGGACGATTCGTTAGAAGGATTCCCAAACCGTTAGGAGGCGCAACCGGAGCCGCAGCAGAGCTGTCACGGCTGACCGGAGAGACTGAAAGTGTGTGTGAGACTGCTATCAGGGCAGTGCTCATGGCGGGTAATAGTATCAAGCTTCCAAGCGGCTATCCCATGTTCGCCTTCCGATTGCATCAATTTATCAGCAGGGGAGATACCGCGTACTCGTCGCTTGAGTCTTCAGAGGAGAGATTCGTGACCTTGGCGGGACAGAAATACGTGCCCGATGGCACCCGTGAACGCCTTCTTTTGCCCCTATGCTTCTGTCGTGAGTGTGGCCAGGACTTCTACTCAGTGTTTAAGAAGAACTCTGCTTCGGATAACGTGCAAAGCCTGGTGCCTCGAGACTTGGGAGAGTTTGTCAACGAGAGGGAGGAGAGCTCTCCTGGTTTTACGAGGGAGGAGAGCACGCCTGGTTTTATATTGTTCTCCGATGAGATTCCAACAGTCGATGCAATGCACCAAAGGCTACCGAGCGATTGGCTCGATGGTGACAATGTAAAAAAAGACCGTCGCAAATACATCCCAACACCCATTAATGTGCAAAAGGACGGCAAGATCGGTAGCGGCGCCCCAAATGCCTTCTTTATGAGCGCACCTTTTAGGTTCTGTCCGGTATGTGGGGTTAGCTACAATTTTACACAGCGATCTGATTTCGCAAAGCTTGCTACGCTTAGTTCGGAAGGTCGTAGTACAGCCACAACGATTCTCAGCCTCGCCACGATAGATTTCCTTCGGTCTAAGGCTACGCTCGATGCTGAGGCGCGCAAACTCCTTAGCTTCACAGACAACCGACAAGATGCATCTCTTCAAGCCGGTCACTTCAACGATTTCGTCCAGGTAACGATTCTCAGATCCGTTTTGTATCAGGCATTGAAAGCGGCGGGCGCCCAGGGCATAACGCACGACGAGCTTACTCAGGCGGTGTTCAAGCAACTTAATTTGCCCCTCTATCTGTATGCGGTCGAGCCTGAGGTGAAATATCAGGCGCTCAAGGATACCGAGGCTGCTCTTAGGGATATACTGGGTTATCGGGTGTATCGCGACCTAGAGCGTGGCTGGCGTATAACCGCTCCAAACCTTGAGCAGTGCGGGCTCTTGGTCATCAAGTACCAATCGCTTGAGGACGTATGCGCAACGCAATCTGATTGGAATGACAATCATCCCGACACCCATCCCGCACTACTAAGCGCTTCGCCGGAGACAAGAGCTAAGATTGCAAAAACTCTTCTCGATTTTATGCGCCGGAGTTTGGCGATAAAAGTGGACTACCTTGAACCGGATAGTCAAGAGCGAATTCGTAGCCGAAGTAATCAGAAGTTAATAGCGCCATGGAATATTGACGAGAATGAGCGCTTCCAAACAGCGACGATGATGGTGCTGCGCGCTCAGAAACCGGGAGACAATCGATATTTTCAATACCTTTCCACGCGGGGTGGAATGGGACGATACCTCAGACGGCCAGAAGTTTTCGACCACATTGAAGGTAAGTTGAAAGACCAAGATATAGAGATTATTTTGAAGCACCTCTGTAGAGCTCTCCGCAAGGCGGGCCTAGTCGAAGAGATTGAAGTGCAGAATGGAGCTAACGTCGAAACCGGATATCAAGTGCCGGCGTCCGCGCTTCTCTGGACCGAAGGAGATGGATCTCAGGCATTTCATGATCCGATTCGCGTGCCACAGATAAGCCGAAATGGACTCGCTACTAACAGTTTCTTTAAGGAGCTCTACAGCACCTTTGATACGCGATTGCTCGACGTTGCTGCTAGAGAGCACACTGCGCAAGTGAAAGATCAGCAAAGAGAGGAGCGCGAGAAGGACTTTAGGTCAGCCAAGCTCCCCATACTCTTCTGCTCACCTACAATGGAGCTGGGTGTCGATATTGCGTCTTTGAACGTGGTGAATATGCGAAACGTTCCTCCGACCCCCGCTAACTACGCGCAGCGAAGTGGCCGAGCTGGGCGAAGTGGGCAGCCCGCCCTTGTATTCTCGTACTGTACAACCGGTAGCTCTCACGACCAGTACTTCTTTAAGCGTCCGCACCTTATGGTCTCGGGTAAGGTTGCTCCGCCTCGTATAGAGCTTGCTAATGAGGACCTACTTCGGGCTCACGTTCATGCGGTGTGGTTAGGGGAAAGCTCTCAAGGCCTTGGGCGCGCCTTGAGCGATATCACTGATCTAGCTGGTTCGAGCCCGTCTCTTGAGCTGGATCCATCGCTAAAGGCAGTTCTGAAAGACACCGGTATTCTGGAGCGCTCTCGAGTCCGAGCTGCTCGTATAATTAAGTCCATCGAAAAAGAGCTCACTAATGCGTATTGGTACAAAGAGGAGTGGTTAGATCGAACTCTGTCCTCACTCGAGCGGTCGTTCGAGCAGAGTTGTGAGCGCTGGAGAACCTTATACCGCACTGCTATTGAAGAGCGGGATTCGCAGCACAAAGTGGCTAACGATCACTCTCGGAATCAGCAAGAGCGCGAGAAAGCCAAACGACTGAGAGACGAGGCAGAGGCAAAAATTGCTTTACTGGTTGATCCGGCCAACGTTGTTCAGTCTGATTTCTATAGTTATCGGTATTTCGCCAGCGAAGGGTTCCTCCCAGGATATAATTTCCCGCGATTACCGCTCTCTGCCTTCATACCGGGTAGAAGGATGAAGAAGGGGCAAGATAACTATCTTTCACGTCCACGCTTTCTTGCTATTTCCGAGTTTGGGCCTCGTGCAGTTGTTTATCATGAGGGCTCTAAATACGAGATCAATCGCGTGATGTTGCGTCACGACGACGGAGAATTGGCGACTCAGTCAGCTAAGATTTGCGCTGCTTGTGGATATGCGCACACCTGCCCCGATGGAGCAGGACCGGATGTCTGCGAAATGTGTAAGGCAGAGTTGGGGGCACCGTATCCGAATCTCTTTAGACTTGAGAACGTCTCGACGCGGCGCAAAGAGAACATCTCATCGGATGAAGAGGAGCGATTGCGACTGGGGTACGATATCAGGACTGCTGTGCGATTCGCCTCGCGAGACGGTGTGGCGGAAAGAGCGGCCTCCGTGAAAGTAAACGGCAAGGAGATCGGCACCTTGCTCTACGGTGATGCAGCTTCGATTTGGCGTATCAACCTGGGGTGGGCTCGCCGAAACGTAAACGAGCCAAATGGATTCCTTCTGAATCCAGAACGTGGATTTTGGCAGAGTAACAAATCGGCTGAGGAGGATGCCGAAGAGGAGGACCTCGGTCAACGACCGGTGCGAGTCGTACCATTCGTTGAGGATCACAAGAACTGCCTCATTTTTAAGCTTAACGACGACACGCTCTCCGCTCTAAAGGAGGAGGATCGATTGGCAACCGTGGCGTCACTCCAGGCCGCCTTAAAAGTCGCCATTCAGGCCCGCTATCAATTGGAGGATAACGAGCTGTCTATCGAGGCTTTGCCGGATCGTGACAAGCGCAAAGCCTTGCTCCTGTATGAATCCGGAGAGGGCGGAGCAGGTGCTTTGAGGCGCTTAGTAGATGACAGCGGTGAATTCGCAGCGGTCGCTCAAGAGGCCCTCGCTATCTGCCACTTCGGTAGTGGCGGAGAAGATAAGAGAAGAGCGGAGGGTGCGAAAGAGGATTGTGACGCTGCCTGCTACAGCTGCTTGCTGAATTACGGCAATCAGCCCGATCACTTGATGCTGGATAGACAAAAAATAGCACCAATCCTCCTAGAGCTCTCCAAATCTAAAGTGGATGTAAGCCCTAGGGGTGCCACCCGCTCAGAGCACCTTGAGATGCTCATGCGTTTTAGCACTTCGTCCTTGGAGAAAGACTGGTTGACCTTTGTTGAAAGCAAAGGCTTCAGATTGCCTTCTTCGGCCCAGAAGCTAGTGCCTGAGTGTAGTACGCGACCTGATTTTATGTATGAAGAGCACTTTGTTGCTATCTACGTTGATGGCCCCTTCCATGATTACCCCGATCGGGCAGCTCGAGACCAGGCCAAGCGCGCAGGTATGGAGGATGCGGGCTTCACCGTCATCACCTTTAATCTGAGGGATGATTGGGAGACGGTTATAAATAGGTATCCTGATATTTTTGGTGTAGGTGGAAAGTAATGTCGTTTGCGGTAGGTTCGTTAGTAAGAGCGCGAGACAGGGAATGGGTTGTTCTTCCCGACTCAACAGATGACACCTTGATGGTCCGACCACTGGGGGGAAGTGAAGCAGAAGCTACTGGAATCTACCTGCCGTTAGAGAAGGTTGTTCCAGCTGAGTTCGCGCCGCCGGTAGCCGATCACGTAGGAGACCATCGATCGTGCCGATTGCTTCGTGATGCTATTAGACTCGGTTTTCGCTCAAGCGCGGGTCCGTTTCGCTCCTTTGCTGGACTAGCAGTTACACCACGACCCTACCAACTTGTTCCATTGCTTATGGCGCTAAAGCAGGAGCGGGTGCGTCTCCTTGTCGCTGATGACGTAGGAATTGGAAAAACAGTTGAGGCTTGCCTGATAGCGAAGGAGCTTTTAGATCGGGGCGAGATAACTCGCTTCGCAGTGCTCTGTCCCCCGCACTTGGCCGAGCAGTGGCAGTTGGAGCTCAAGACCAAATTCCATATCGACGCAACTCTTGTTCTCTCTTCTACAGTGAGTCGCTTGGAGCGATCGTGCGCAGCAGGGGAGTCTGTATTTGAGAGATACCCATTCGTCATTATCTCGACAGACTATATTAAATCAACCAGTCGCAGAGACGAGTTCCTCAGGACGTGCCCCGAGTTTGTCATAGTAGATGAAGCGCATACCTGTGCATTTGGAATAGCCGGGAAGGGGGGTGGGCGTCACCATCGTTACGATCTTCTAAAGGCCCTAGCAAACAGCGAGGAAAGGCACCTCGTACTCGTGACCGCTACACCTCACTCGGGTAAGGAAGAAGCGTTTAGATCCTTACTCATGTTGCTCAATCCAGAGTTTGAGTCTCTACCTTCAGACCTTGGCGGAGACCACAATCGAAAGCACCGTGAAAAGCTCGCTAGCCACCTCGTGCAGAGGCGTCGACCGGATATCGAGCACTACATCGACGTTGATACCAAGTTCCCCAAGAGAGAGGAGCTTGAAAAGGGCTATAA
Organism: Bdellovibrionota bacterium; assembly: GCA_044356215.1. Taxonomy (GTDB): domain Bacteria; phylum Bdellovibrionota_C; class UBA2361; order UBA2361; family OMII01; genus OMII01. The sequence goes on from JBIKWQ010000042.1 coordinate 16,107, forward strand.
GCTTTCTCCTGACTACAAGAAGCTCTTTGAGGCCGTTCTCCAGTACGCACGAGAGATGACTAAGGATAGCTCCGGCAAAAGTTACAGGCAGAGGGTGAAGTGGTGGTCCGCCCTGGCTCTTCTACGGGCCCTTGCCTCCAGCCCCTTAGCGGCCAAAGCGACCCTTTTAACCCGTTCAGGCGATGAGGATGTAGAAAATATAGCCGTCGCGGATGAACGTGGCAGGCAAACCGTACTCGATATGAACGACGAGTCTGAGTCAGTTGATATGAATCCGGTCGGAGACGCAGAGGATCTTTTGGATGAATCCAAGCGTGATAGAGCGCGTTTGCAGAGGTTTGCAAGACAAGCTGAGGAGCTTGCGGGTGCCAAGGATCAAAAGCTTCAGGGGTTAATTACTGAGTTAAAGAAACTTCTTTCGGAAGGGTATAACCCGATAATTTTCTGCCGCTTTGTAGCTACTGCAGAGTATCTCTCAGATCAGCTGCGTGCATCTCTGCCAAAGAAGGTGCAAATCCTGAAAGTGGACGGGACGATGTCGCCGGACGAACGCGAGACGGTTTTAACGAGTGTGGATCCAGAGAGCTTCGATTCGAGGGTGCTGGTTTGCACCGACTGCTTGAGCGAAGGCGTGAACTTGCAACAGTACTTTGATGCCGTAATCCACTATGACCTCGCATGGAATCCAACTCGTCACGAACAGAGAGAGGGGCGGGTCGATCGCTTTGGGCAGCAAAAGCCTATCGTCAGAGTGATGACCTATTACGGATTAGATAATCAGATAGACGGAATCATCCTTGATATTCTGATCAAGAAGCAGCGATGGATTCGGGAGTCATTAGGCATTTCAATCCCTGTTCCGATTGATACTAATCAAGTGCTTGAAAGTATCTTTGAGGGCTTACTGCTCAGAGAAGATGCAGGCAGTGCTCAGGGATTTCTCCCTGGCTTCGAGGATTTACTCAAAACAAAACGCAAGCAGGTACATGAAGTGTGGCAGGTGGCAGCAGAGCGAGAGCAGAAATCATTGGGCCTCTACAGGCAGCAAGGAATAGAAGCCGACGTTGTGGCCGCCGAAGTTGCCAAGATTAGAGAAGCTCTCGGCTCGGTTGAGGACGTTAAGCACTTTGTGAATGAAGCGCTAGCTGCCATCGGTGGGCGTATCACGCCCAAGCGCGCAAACGGCCCAGAGGTGTTCGCTGTTGATCTGACGGAGTGTCCGCGCGCCCTAAAAGACCTGCCCGGTATCAAGACGAAATTCGAGGCATCTTTTTCGTACCCAGCGCCGGATGGAGTTGAGTATCTCAGCCGAACCTCGCCATTTGTCTCAGCGCTCTCTCAGTATGTTCTCGAGGGCGCTCTAGACGCCGAGCAAAATGCTGCTGCCCGTCGCAGTGGAGCGATCCGAACTAAAGATGTCGATACTCGAACGACCCTCTGCTTAGTTCGCTTGCGTTTTCAGTTGGTACACACTCAAGGTCGTAAAGAGCGCCGCTTGCTCGCAGAGGATTGCAAGATAATCGGCTTTTCGGGCGCGCCCTCAGCCCCTAACTGGCTTTCCGATGCAGAGGTGCAGAAACTCCTAGACAGCACGCCCTCACGCAATGTGCTCCCCGATCAGGCAAGGGAGCAGGTTAAACGTGCGCTCGATGAGATTGCTACCCTAGAGCTTGATTTCGGCCGCATAGCTACCGACCACGGCGAGGCATTGCTTGAGTCTCACGTCAAAGTAAGAGAGGCCGTCACCGTGCGAGGAGATCGAAAGTTGACGACAAACGTAGAGGTGAAGCTGCCTGTTGATGTGATGGGCGTATATGTCCTGCTTCCAGAGCCCAAGGTGTAACGATGGCGCTAAAGACTCGTAAATTTGCAAATGTGACAACTGAAGGCGGGATGCTTCCCGTTGATCTCCTTTCCCGTATTCATGCGATAGATGTGGGGCTTCCGGGTGTTAGTGCCGCCGATTATCACTTAGCCAGTGGAGACAAACTGACCGATACTATCTCTCGCTCGTGGTCCTCGCTACGCTCTCGGTGGGAGTCCTTTAAGGTTGAGCGTGAGAAGTTCGGAGACGAGGAACGCGGAACAAGTGCAACCCGCGAACGCTGGCTCCTGCCGCTCTTCTCAGAGCTTGGATACGGTCGCCTGATGGTTGCAAAGGCTGAAGAGATAGAGGGGCGGATGTATCCTATCTCACACGGCTGGCACAGAAGCCCCATACACCTTGTGAGCGCTGCCGTGTCCCTTGATGAGAAGCGAGCCGGAGTGGCAGGTGCCAGCAGAAGCAGCCCCCACAGCCTCGTGCAGGAATACCTAAATCGCAGCTCCGAAAAACTGTGGGGCTTCGTCAGTAACGGCCTCACGTTAAGGATTCTGCGAGACAATATAAGCCTAACGCGGCAGTCTTATGTTGAGTTTGACCTTGAAGGGATCTTCGACTCTGAGGCGTTTGCGGATTTCTCGCTGCTGTGGCTCCTCTGCCATCAATCTCGAGTAGAAGCCGAGAAGCCCAAGGAGTGTTGGCTTGAGCAGTGGTCCTCGTTGGCGCAAAAGGAAGGAACTCGTGCGCTTGACCAACTCCGTTCAGGTGTTGAGAGAGCGATATCGGCGCTCGGCAATGGCTTCATCTCCGAGAGGAGAAATCATATCCTGAGAGAGAGTCTCAGAAGTGGTGAACTATCTAAGGCGGAGCTTTATCGAGAGCTCCTGCGTATTATTTATCGGTTGATCTTTCTCTTTGTGTCTGAGGATCGAGGCCTGCTGCTCCTTCCTGACGCCGACCAAAAGGCCCGAGAGCGGTATCAGAGATTCTACTCAACTGCCAGGCTCCGTGAGATGGCTGCAAAGGTTCGCGGTGGTCATCACATCGACCAGTATCAGGTGCTAAAACTTCTATTCACGAGTCTGGGATCAAGTGCTGGTGCCCCTGCATTAGCCATAGGGCCACTGGGAAGCTTCCTCTGGTCATCACAGGCGACGCCGCACCTCGATAGCTGTGAGCTCTCCAACGGTGCCCTCCTCGATTCTATTAGAGCTCTGACAACGATAGTGGATGGCTCTGCAAGGCGCTTCGTGGACTACAAGAATCTTGGCTCAGAGGAGCTAGGTAGTATTTATGAGTCGCTCCTCGAATTGCACCCCGAACTTGATATAGAAGCTGGAGCTTTCGAGCTACGAACTGCGCAGGGTAACGAGCGAAAGACTACAGGATCGTATTACACTCCGTCGAGCCTCATAAACTGCCTTCTTGATTCAGCCCTAGAGCCGGTGGTAGCTGAAGCCCTCAAGTTAGATCGCTCCGAAAAGTCGATTCTAAAGCTTAAAGTGTGCGATCCAGCGTGCGGAAGCGGACATTTTCTAATCGGCGCAGCCCACCGCTTAGCGAAGCACCTGGCAAGAGTGCGAACCGGAGAGGAGGAGCCGCCTCCTCAAGCCATTCGTCGAGCCATGCGCGATGTAGTGGGTCACTGCATATATGGCGTGGATATAAATCCGATGGCGGTAGAGCTCTGCAAAGTGAGCCTCTGGCTTGACGCCCTAGAGCCAGGTCGTCCGTTGAGCTTCTTGGAGCACAGGATTCAATGCGGAAACAGTCTGCTTGGTGTAACGCCAGCACTGCTGGAGAAGGGTATACCTGATGAGGCTTTTGAGCCGATCGAAGGGGATGATAAACGCGTATGTTCAGGCCTTAAAAAGCAGAATAAGAGAGAGCATGAAGCTCGTGCTGGCAGACAGACTACGATGTTTGACGTTGAGGGCTTTGAAGCGTGGAACCGCCTGGGTAACATCCAGGCCTTCATAACTACATTGGATGATATCGACGACTCTTCAATCGAGGGCATACAAAAGAAGCAGGCGCTCTATGAGGAGCAGGTTAAGGGAAAGAGCTATCTGTTCAGCCGCTTCTGGGCTGATGCTTGGTGTGCGGCGTTTGTGTGGAATCGCAACTCACAGCAGCAGGAATTCATAACAGAGGAGGTTTTTCGTCGAATTGAGAAAAATCCTCACAGCGTATCGCCAAGCCTTCAAGATGAAGTCCGGCGCATCGCAAGTGAGTATAAGTTCTTCCACTGGCATCTGGCTTTTCCGGGGGTATTTCGAGTTCCTAAGAGGGGAGAGTCGCCAGACAATAGAGAGATGGGCTGGAGTGGTGGATTCGATGTGGTGCTTGGGAATCCGCCATGGGAGAGGATTAAGATACAGGAGAAAGAATGGTTCGCTGAGCGCTCGCCCTTGATAGCTGCGGCACCAAATTCGGCGGCCCGCTCGAAGATGATCGCTGGTCTGAAGGAGTCAGATCCGAGTTTGTACAAAGCTTTTAGAGAGGAGCTGCGTCGGGCGGAAGGTGAGAGTCACTACATACGCTCGAGTGGGAGATACCCGCTTTGTGGAAGGGGCGATGTTAATGTTGCGTCAATTTTTGCAGAGACTGCCCTTTGCGTTGCGGCGGGCGGTGCGGGGTGGGGACTTATACTTCCGGCGGGCATAGTTACGGACGATACGACTAAGCATTTTTTTCGCTATCTAGTTGATCAACGACGAATTCGCTCGGTATTCCAGTTTGACTATCGTTCGAAAGTTTTTCCATCAGTGAGTAAGCACTACTGCCTTCTTTCCTGTGCTGGTGGAGCGGATGTCTGTGACAGCTTTGATATGGCAGCGGAGTTGATGAGTATCGGCGATCTTATGGACCCGCAGCGGCGAGTCAAGCTGGATGCAGGGCTTATCAAGTTGCTAAACCCGAATACTCTTACTTGCCCGATTTTGAAATCCTCACGTGACGCAGGGATTATTCGGGGTATTTACGAGCGAGTACCTGTTCTCATTCGCGAGGGCGACCCTGATGGTAACCCGTGGGGGATAACATTCCGAGCAATGTTTCATATGTCGAATGACTCCCACCTCTTTCACAACAAGCAGCAGCTTGCTGAGGAAGGATTCCAATTACGGGGCAATATCTTTGAGAAGGGGCAGGAGCGATATCTGCCATTGTATGAAGCGAAGATGATACATCAGTTTGATCATCGGTGGGCGACATACGAAGGCGAAGATGCTCGCGATGTTTCTGAGCAAGAGAAGCAAAACCCCAACTTCGAGCCGTTGCCGAGATACTGGGTTCACGAGAGCGAAGTGAATAAGGCGATACCGGAGAGTTGGGATAAGCCTTGGTTGATGGGGTGGAGAGATATCACAAATAGCACTAACGAGCGGACGGTGATCGCTAGTTTGGTGCCGCGGGTGGGGGTGGGCCACACCATGCCGCTTTTCTGGGTTGAATCGGCAGTAAATGCCCCCCTCGTTCTCGCAAATCTTAATTCGTTGCTTTTGGATTATCTCGCGCGACAAAAGATAGGAGGAACTCACCTCACATACGGATTTCTGAAGCAGTTTCCTCTGCTAACGCCCGAAACCTTTAAGATGGGGTGCCCATGGCAACGAGAGCTCCGGCTCGATTCCTATGTGATTGAGCGGGTCCGGAAGCTTTATGGGGCTACAGTGGTTTCCCAAAGCTGGTTTCCGGACGGTCATAAGGAGATGGTCGAATGGGCGGCAGGTTCCCGTGCAAACCTCAGGGCAGAGTTAGACGCCGCCTTCTTTCATTTATATGGGCTATCTCGTGACGATGTAGCTTTCGTCTTAGATCAGTTCCCGGTGCTCAGACGCAACGAAGAGGGGAGGCACGGTGAGTTTCTTACTAAACGACTTGTGCTTGAATACTACGAACGTCTATCTTCTGCTCGGTCCCGATGAATAATTCGGAAAGTCGTCCCAGCCAGGGCGAAATCGATGGTTTCCTCATCGCACGAAGTGGTTGCCAGGTCTTGCGAGAAGTATTGGTCCCGGAAAGCCAGCTAGCCTCATTCGTCGAATTTCACTCTCAAGAGCAAGACATTGCGAGCCATTGCTCAGTTCCATTTCTTGCTTACAAGAATAACGAGCTCGATGCCTTTTGCGCTCCACTTCACGATCTAATTTTTACACGCCGCTGTGGTGCGGCGAGCCTAACTCATCAATATCGTACCTCATTAGTTGAGAAATGGTACGAGGGTCCTTATCCTCACTCTAGGTTCAACCGATTCAGACGGTACGTCGGTCAGCTGATGGAGTTTCATGTCGCCTGTTTCCTGGAGACGGCTTTTGGATGGCAGGTGCATCAGATGGAGGCGTTCTCACAAGAGACTTGTCCGGACATCGTATTGCAAAGCGATGAAGTGGGGACTCGTATAGCCGCATCGGTCAAGACTCTTTGCAGAGACGAGGACATCTTCGATCTGTCTCTTTCGCCAGCGCCCGTACGAAGGCGAGGTTCGGTGTTCATGTCGCCATATGCCCCGTTTAACTATCTGCTTTTTAGGATATGCGAAGCGGCCTGGGGGCTAAGTAACCAGAGTTCATATAAGCGTTTGGTTGTGATTAACCTGATGGAGATGCTTCGCTTCAACGGACGACTCGGGGCCGACTGGCTTGATTTCGATAATTTAAGGTTCATATATCCAGATGAGGGTCTTGAGGATTTTTGGGCAAAGATAGGGCAGGAGAGGCGTCGAGCGGAGGACACTTTGGCGCACATGCGAGATCATGTAGATGGGATCGTGATCTGCCATCTTTGTCCAGGATTCGATATCCAGCCGAGTCGGGTGCATCGGTATCGGTAGGCGGACCATAGATGGCCAAGATATCCAAGCTCCACCACTATGTTCCGCGCTTGATTTTACGGAAGTTCGCTGATGAAAGCGGTCAGTTGAATTTTGTTAGACGCTCTTCGTTGACCATAACAAAAGCAGCTATTAGGAACTTGTTTGCCATCAATCATCTCTACTCTCGGACGGAAGAGGATGGGAGTAAGGATGTGTCACTGGAGGATTTTTACGCCAGCATAGAGGGAGATACTGGAGAAGTACTTACCAGTATTATTTCCGCCGCTCGCAGCAGTCAGATAGTTAGTCCCTCGAGCCAAGAACGACGAGTCCTTGATAAATTCATTTATCACTTATGGAGACGCACCCCCGATGTTTTTGATCGAATGTTTCCGGCAGGGAGCGATGAGGAAGCTATTTCCCTGATTGAAGTGGCTCTGAGAGAGAAGCAGCATCCGCTCAGTGAGGACGACAGTCAGAAGCTTCGCATACCTGGTAATGCTAAACGGCTTCTCAAAAACACGCGGATAGAGATTCTTCAGGCGGAAAGACCGGAGATTCTGAAAACTTTATCGGAGTTTGAGTTGCACACGGTGGTGGTGGCGGACAAAAGAAGCTCTTTCATAGTCGGCAGCTACCCGATTCTAGTACTTGACGGCCAGAAGCTCACCACTTTTATATCCTCTGGCACGGAGATATGGGTTCCGGTCGCGCCAGATGTTGCTCTGTGCCTATGTGCCCCACTTAGTTTTCAATCGATAGCGGCCGATCAAACGCTGGTGCGTAAGGTGAACGAACTAATAGTCGCTCGAAGCTCGGCTATCGCCTCGCATTCAGAAGCGCTACTAAAATCGCTGGCCAAGGCTGCCTGGGCGGTTCGAGTTAAATAGCGATTAGTCGGGTATAAGAATCGAACGCGTTGCGAGCCACAAATTATGTTAGGGTGAGTTTACTCTGGCCAGTGATAAGCCCGAGCCCTAACTCGGGCTATCGGCTAAGTGCCCAACGAGGCAGAGGGCTCTTAGAGACCGCCGCTAATCTGCCAACAGGCCTGTTTGGATGAGTGACAGCCGACCAGAAGAGTCAATTTTTTTTGTATCGAGACACCCGCGCTATTACTCGATGTTACATTCGCGGAAACCGTCCAAATACAGGCCGACCCGTCAGTGGCTTCACGAGAGGCAGAATAATCCTGAAATACTGCCGTTGATGGAGACGATAAATGCCTCTTGGCGAGTTCCCTAAAGGCATAGCGAAGAGGCTCCGAGACAGCAGCGCTTCCCTGACAGGCATCTCCCGTTGTTCGAACTTCGTCTTGAGCCTGGCTCTGGCTAATTGGGTCGCAGGACAGCGCAAGAGCGATTGAAAAAGAAACCAACCCTTTAAATATTTGGTGACTCATAAGCTTTATCAACGACAAAGTGCATTCGACGTTGAGGATACTGACGTGCCTGCAGACCTGTCAAGGAACTTAAAAAACCGCCTTGGGGCCATTTAAAAGAGGGAAAGCGAATACGGAAAATCTTAAGTAATTAGGCCGTACGGGGCAGTCTGCTCTGCGTTGCAGGCGAGGGTAGCGGAGAGCTACAGCTCACTTGTAGACTTAAATGGGATGTCAGACAGCCGTGCATACTGGATTCCCTCATATACGAACTTACCGTCTTTGAATTCTACACCATACTTTTCCATCACAGCGCGCTGACCGGAAGATGCGGGATTTGAGACTGTTTCGCAAACGGCTCCCTCCCCCAGCTTTTCTTGCTCTTTGCGCTTTCCCGAGTTGTGCTCGTAGCTCGCACTGCTGTCAGGAGTTGGATGCGAACTGACCTGAGTTGCGGGCAGATCCCTTTGGCAAAATCTGCAAACGATAGCTTCGACTTTAATATTTTCAGCGCAGAACGGACACTTTCGCGTACCCTGCGCACTATTAGATTCATTAGTGGCGTGCCTACTCGCGCGCCCCTTGCCACCCAAGGCAATAAAAATGGTTCCTGCGATGAATATCCCGATACCCAGTAGAAACGTATTTTCCTGTGCGCGCATGAGGCCGATATTGTGGACGCGACTTCCAGTGCCCGTAGGAACACTCGTTTCCATGCCAGATGCACCTACCAGAAGTAGAAAAGCGACTACCCACAAAAGTATCCCAAGCACTCTCATAACTTTGCTTCCTCGATTTGTTCAAATTTGCTCGAGTAAATGCTGATTAGTGATGCAAATCCGCTTTAACTCGGAGTGTGTACTAGGTTTGGCATTAGCGATGACAGCCACGGGGAGCGCCACTCGGAGCCATCACCGTCCTAGCATAAGTTGAATCCGCTAGTCTAAGATAGTAGGAGTCTTTGACGCCGCTGTGGCGCAAATGGGCGCTGCGGTAGTGGTCGGGAGAGTTCGAGATGGGCTAAAGTCAAGGGCCAATTAGGAGCCCATTCCCCGTGCCAACTACGTGCCAACCAACCCCCAAAAACACCACATTTACCAACACCTCTCAACACCATAACTACCCGTAATCACGCATAAAATACTGATCCATCGGAGCCTTTGGTCTTTCTCATAATTCTGAGGTCCCTTGTTCGATTCAAGGCGTGGGCACCAGCTGCATCCTAATCTCGCTGCAGCCTGATTAATTTTAGTAACAAGCCCATTGCCTAGGTTTAAAGCTAAAACTAATAATCCCTGTATATCTGCAATATTTATTGCGATATAATTCCTATATTAGTAATTTTAGGCATAAAAAGTAGTCTAGTGCGAGACTTCCTGGTTTTACGAGCTCTTCCGGTTTACGTCGATATCCTTTTGCTCAAGGATCGCTTTGGACACTGCAAGCGACCGGTAAAGAAGGTGTTCGATCTGGCGAAGGCCGGATATCTCTTTCCTCTTAGGCGTGGGCATTACTTAAATCTTTCATCTGATGACTATCGTGATGTATCTCTCGAGTACTTGGCTAACTCGCTTTATGGACCATCGTACATCTCGCTTGAGTGGGCGCTTCATCATTATGGCCTCATACCCGAGAGAGTAGAGCGCGTCACATCTGTAACAACACGACCGGCATGGAGCGTAAAAACTCCCCTAGGAGTTTTCTCCTATGAGCACCTAAACCGGAATCGATATCCGTGCGGATATGGAGTTGCGGCAAACTCGAACGTTCAATTTTTTATCGCCACACCCGAAAAGGCGCTGATTGATCTTGTATCTCTACGTACGCGCTCAAATAAGTGGAGCGCCGCGACAAATATTGAGCAATTTCTTCACGAAGATCTTCGATTAGACACAGAGCATTTTTTTGAGATCGCCTCCGCCGAGTTTCTTAGAGAACTTCTCCCGGATTACAATCGCAACTCTAAGGAGGCAAGATTGATAAAGTGGCTTTTATCGAAATTTAATTGAGATATTGGAGATGAGCAGTCCTTTAGAGTCTTTATTGCAACGCTATAAACTTCAAAACTCGCGGGATTACGAGAACGCCTTAAAGGAAGTCATTCAGGAGCTCGCGTTGATTGGACTATCGCGCGCTGATTTTTTTAATCGTGCGGCTTTTTACGGCGGCACAGCGCTTCGTATATTTCATGGCTTATCACGGTTTTCAGAGGATCTCGATTTTACCCTTTTAGAGAATGATCCAGGGTTTTCTTTAAAGTCATATTTCGGGTCTGTGCGTGAAAGCTTGAGGGCCTTTGGCTTAGAGGTGGAGATTGAGGAGGTGTGCAAGCAGAGAGATAGCCAAATCGAATCAGCATTCCTCAAGGGAAATACCCGAATGCACCTCTTGCAGATTCGCGGTGCTGATCGAGTAGCCAAGCGCATACCATTAAATAAAACAATCAAAGTGAAGTTTGAAGTCGATGTCCAACCGGCGACCGGCTTCACCACTGAGGTAAAATTTCTCCTGCCACCTTTAACGTCATCTGTTCGAATTCTTACGCCGCCGTCCCTCTTTGCCGGAAAGATGCATGCCGTTCTCTTCAGGGGCTGGAACACCAGAGTCAAGGGGCGGGATTTTTATGATCTACTTTGGTATCTAGGCCAGAGGATTCCATTGCAACTCTCTTACCTAGAGGCGAAAATGATTGAAGGTAATCAGTGGGATCCTGGTAAGACGCTCACGAGAGGAGAACTTGTTACGCTCCTGAAGAATCGATTCGAAGGAATTGATTTCTCAAGCGCCGCCGCGGAGGTTGCTCCATTCTTGAGAGATTTTGAAGAAGTCAGCCTCTGGAGCAGGAAGCTCTTTCTGGGGGCGATTGACTCGATTTTAATTGAGTAAGGTAAATATGACACGAATCGGCATCATCGCGGCGCTACCAAAAGAGTTTGGTCGTTTGGCAGAGATATTCAACTGTACAAAGAGTGAGTCAATCGGCCCACGTGTGTTTAGCCGTGGGTCGTTTGGATCAACAGAATTGGTGTTGGTCGTGTCAAACGTAGGAAAAGTAGCCGCGGCCACTACAACTACTTTGTTGATCGACCGCTTCGATGTTGAATCGGTTGTGTGTGTCGGAGTGGCCGGTGGAGTAGGAGAGGGTGTTGGCATCGGAGATCTGGTGATAGCTGAGCATCTCGTGCAACACGATATGGATTGCAAGGGAGTGCTTGGATTTAGTCGATATGTCATTCCCTCTCTGGCGGTGTCCCAATTGCCGACCAACTCTGAATTAACAGAAGCGGCATTAGCGGCTGCAGAGAGTGTTGTTAATGACGTGTCATATCGTGATGCAGTATTAGAGCTCGCCAAAAGGGAACCCGTGATGCGCTATGGAGTGGTAGCGAGTGGTGATCAATTTGTCGACCAGGCTAGTGACCGTCAACGACTTACCGCCGATATTCCGGGATTACTCGCGGTAGAGATGGAAGGAGCTGCGATAGGGCAGGTGTGTGTTGAGCATGGAGTTCCGTTTGTAGTGGCGCGGGTTATTTCAGATACAGTTACAGGAGACGCCGCGGGGGATTTCGCGACCTTCATTGAAAAGGCTGCAGCCGTAGCCTCAGCGCGTTTTGCAAGAGATTTTATCGAGCGTATTTCGCTTCCAAAGTAGATTCTTGGACCGCGGCGCTCCCGCGCCGCTTATGATACTAAGATCGTTGATTAAACGTATCTACTCACCGAATTTTCGTACCGTCGCGTTGGCGGAACTTGCTCAGTAGTTACGTTTGAACAACACTAGTTATCCGAACTGCTACTTCGAGCAAACGCGAGTAATGGCATGATATCACCTTTATCGGCTACTCTAAGAGCCTGTATATACCTAGACCTAGTTCCAGAGGGGATCTCTAATAGGCCCTGCCCCCAAGAGAATTCCTTTCCTCCATTTGAGAGTAAAAGAATATCGGCAGCCAGGCGCGCGTGCCTTCCATTTCCGTTAGGAAAAGCATGAATCTTGACTAAGCGGTGATGGAAACGCACGGCACATTCATCTATATAATAGCTTCGGTGTGAGATCTGTGCTTTTACATCCTCGCACAACTCGTGAAGGGCTATCGGAATCTGGAACCAGGAAACTCCGAGATTCTTCTCGCTTTGACGAAATTGACCCGACCAGGTCCAGACATCATCGAACATTTTTTGGTGAAGTAGGCATAAGCTTTCAGATGAGAGTATCCCAGACTTTAACTTGCGATTACGGGGTGAAAGAGCCCACTGACGGGCCTTTAATATGTTCGCTTCCTCCCGCGCATTAAGCTCTGATTGCAAGGCGATATTCGGTATGAGCCCAGCCGCCTCATTTGGATCCAGCGGTGTAGCACCAGGTGGATATGCAATCTTCACTAATCATTCTCCCAGATGACAGGATCGAGCCGAGCTATTAATTCTTCAGCTAACAGTTCTTCGCTGTCGTTTGCGGCTTGTTGATCAAGAGACTGATCTTCAAGTGACATCGAATGCGCGACTGGTTTGCGAAGCTGTGCCGCCGCTGAGCGAGCGCGTTTATTGACTGTGGTATCGAGGGACTCGTGAGGAACAAGGGCATATACTACACGACATCCCAATTTTTCAGCTACGCGATCCAATGAAGATAAAGTTATAGTTCGCTTCGCTTCAGAGAGCTCCATACGAGTAACGGAGCTAGGATCGACACCAAGCCGCCTGGCGAGTTGTTGGCCAGTCATTCCGAGAGATTCTCGGATGCTAAAGAGCCAGCCCTTCTGGGGAGTAGTAAAGGGGAGTCCCGCAATGGCTGAAGTTTGTCGGTCCAGCTCCCGACGCCGTCGCTTTGCTCTTTGGCCACGAGTGTTCATATTGAGCTAGGATGCAAAAATAAATGAATAGGATTGCAGTATAATGCAATTAGTAAGCTTTGTAAATGCAATTTAATGCAAGTATAGCAATTTCGGTATCTTAATTGTAGCCCTTAATGAGTAGAGAAGCGAAGAGAGACCAGACAGCCACCCCCTACGGCCAAAGCCCCCCAAAAGGCCGAATAGGTTGCCCGAGCGCATCATTTGGCAGGATCTGGGTCTTCGTCTCCGTCACAGTTTTTGGACCCCCTAGTAGCTGCCCAAGTGGATCGGCTCTCTCATAGGTAGAAGTTACAGCGCTATATCCAGTATTCCATCCAGCGCTGTTTCTCTCGCTATCATAAAAGCCCCCAAATCGACTAGGGTTTCCAAATAAATCGTTAGGCACAACTCGAGTCGTTGTTTCGTGGATAGTGTCACTGCCACCAAGAGATCTCCCCAGGATATTTGGCCGCTCTGAATTAGTTGTGATAGCTGAGTACCCCGTGTTCCACCCCAAACTGTTTCGCTCTCCAGGCCTCAACACGCTTGGATCGATCGGCACAACTGTCACTACACCATTACCCGACCCAAAAGCCGACGATTGGGCGAGGGCTGGATTATCCAAACACACACAGGCGCATATGATTGCAAACGTCGAAATAACCCTAATAATCCGTCTCATAACTCTCCATGACACAAAATAAGATGCTATCTAATAAAGCCTCTCATAGCGCCGAGGCGTAAATCCAGCAGGTGTGTCATGGGGTGGGTTAGGTGTGATGCCCAGATAAATCGTATTAGGCAAGACCCGTCTCATCTGTTGATACACTGAGTTGAGTTTAGTCCCATGCTGTGAGAGGGTGCGGCGTTATTTGAGGAGAAAATCTATGAAAGCTCGTATTACTGCATTTGTAATTTGCCTTATAACTTCGAGCGCGCACGCGGTTCCGAATGGATGTTTTATTACCGAATATGGCAGTTCCTGTTATGCCGGCCAATTTTTGGTATCCGACTGCGACCAGTGGAACATGACATCTTATTACTTTGGCAATTATGTCTCATCGATGTGCAGTTATGTAAATGCGACCGAAAGATCTCTCGCAAGCTGTGAGGTTGGGTATGAGTCCTGTGTCGCTAATTTTAACACCGCCATCGCCCAGCGGAACTCCTGCGCTGCTGATAAAGATAGTTGCCTCGCGACTGCCGCAAGCATCGAAGCTAATCGTCAGCAGTGGATAGCCTACGCCGGCAAGCGTAACACATTGGTGACTAAGCTCTATAAGGCGTGTGGCTCAAAATGTAGAAAGATCAAATAGCGCGAGAGAACGGCCATTTTATGGGCAATTACGGGGTTTTTTCCGTGTCCTCTGCGTCCTCTGTGGTAAAAAATATTTTACTAATTGTCTCAGTAACTTACCAAAAACACTGCGACACCCCGAACCGGGAGTAGGGCTTCGCAGCCCCACCCCCAACCGCCTAGAATAGCGATACTTTTATAAACACTTGCCCTTAGTGAGAAAATAAAATAGGCTCGACCTTGCGAAGGAGCGCAAAGTCTATGAGCACGATAGATA
>JBIKWQ010000043.1:0-29393 GCA_044356215.1 Bdellovibrionota bacterium
GCTGCTGGGATAATAAGTAAAATATTTTTACCACAGAGGACGCAGAGGACACAGAGAAAACCACATAATTGCCCCAAAATGGCCGTTCTCTGTGTCCTCTGCGTCCTCTGTGGTGATAAAGAACTGCGGCGCCCTGAATTAGTAACAGCGCAAAAAAAAGCGCCCCATTAAGGGGCGCTTTAAAGTAACTCGCTATTTAAAGCGATAATTACATAGCCAAGCGAACGCCCACTAGGAGCGCAACGTTTGTCTCAGCATCAACGCTAACACCGCCCTTGAGAGCTACGTTCTCAGCGACAGTCTTCAACAGAGCACCGCTATAAGTCCAGTGGCCACCCTGTGGGTTGTAGATACCGTTAACGTTGTCATAGAGAGCGTCAAGATTTCCCTCTAATGTGTCTGTTAAGAGGTAACGGAGTCCAACGCCTGTGTAAACTCCATTATCACTTGAATCACCACGAGAATCATCGATGTTGATGTGCGTACCACCAACACGACCAACTAGGTTCACACCATTGCAGAACTCGTACCAGCCAGCAGCTCCGTAACGGAAGAACGACTGATTTATGTTCGAGTTGTCAAACCCAGAGTTAGCGTAGTTATAACCGCCCTCTAGAGCGAAGTTGTCAAGAACTCCGTATGAAAGCTTAACATCCGCGCCGTTTGAATCATTAAGATCCGAATCGATGTGAGTCCACTGATAGGCTACATCGGCGTAGGTATACTTCATCAATGGGTCAGCTGACGCAGTCTGCGCGCCACAAGCGAACAACAGGGCGGCAAGAAGTACTTTCTTCATATATTTCTCCGATAAACACTTTTTAAACAGGGCCGACGGCCCGGGCCAAGCTAAGTAGCTAGGCCGCCTGAGTGAACATCCTGAAAACAAGTTTTCAGGACAACTGTTTCACCAAGCAATGGGGATGCTAGCACCTAGTAATGAGCTTAGGTAGAGGTTCTTTTTTAGGTTAGAATGCAGTATTGACATGCTGGATAAGGCGTGTCCACCCCAAATCCAAAAACAGTCTCATGCTCATACACCTCACCAGGACGTAGGACACAGCTAGGAAAGTTTGGCTGATTGATAGAATCAGGGAAATACTGGGTCTCAATACAGAATCCTGAATGCTTTTGATAAACCGCCCCGTTTTTGCCCCGTTGGTCGCGCAGGTGGTTGCCGGTGTAAAACTGCGCGCCGGGCTTAGTGCTGGTCACAGTTAGCGTTCTCCCAGATTTAGCTTCGCTGATATGCGCTACTGGCCTGAGCTCTCCAGGATCGCCATCGATTATGTAGTTATGATCGTATCCGATCCCTACACTAGCGATCCGCGCGCCGATCGTTATCGGATTTAAGAAATCAAAAGGAGAGTTAGCTACCTCCGCTATCTCGCCTGTTGGAATCTGGGTTTCATCGACAGGGAGATATGAATGAGCGAACAGCTTAAGAGAGTGATCGAGTACCGAGCCGCTTGAGTGGCCAGCTAAATTAAAATACGAATGGTTAGTTAGATTAAGCGGAGTTGGCTTGTTAGTTGTCGCGCGGTAAGTAATCCTTAATTGATTGGCGTACCCAACAGAGTAGGTCACTTGAGCTTTAACTTCTCCCGGATACCCCTCGTCACCATCAGGGCTAGTCATATCCAAAACCAAATTAACTCTATCGTTGTGTTGCTCAGCTCGGGCGCTCCACACCTTCCTGTCGAAACCATTAAGCCCACCGTGAAGGTGATTGACTCCGTTGTTAACCGCTAAGGTGTAAGTTTCACCGTCTAGCGTAAAGATCCCCTTAGCGATCCTATTGGCGAACCTTCCGGTGATAGTGCCAAAGAAGGGGTGTCGTGCCTCGTATTGTTCAAGGGAGTCATAGCCCAGAACAAGATCGTCGCTGACGCCGTTTTTATCTGGAGCTTTAATCGTTTGGATTATTCCTCCCCAGGTGAGGATCTCAACTGAGAAGCCGTTGTCATTAGCGAGGGTATATAGATCGATCTCCTCGCCGGTTGAGAGCTTTCCAAAAGAGGATTTTGAGATCGTTGGTGAGGTATGAGATGAGGTTGGTTTTGTCATAGGCTCCTTATAAGATCTCTAAGTTCGGAAAAAGGGAGGACTTCAACGGCGCCTAGTTTGTAGCGTCTCGGCGATTGGCATACGCAGAAATGAGGCACTTTTGGGTAGTCTTGCGCGAAACGTTTTAGATTGGTGACGTGTTTCTCTTCGGGGGCTGTAGAAGATTTTATCTCGATCGCCGCCAGTGGGCGTCCCGCTCCGCGTGAAACGATAAGATCTACCTCAGCATGACTATTCGTTCTCCAGTGAGAGAACTTAAGATCGAGAGTCTCGTAGTCGTTAATTCGAAAGCACTCCTGAATTACACGGGCTTCGAACATCTTTCCGAAACGAGACGAGCTCTCAACCGTGTCTATCCCCAACTCTCCGCGTAGCGCAGAGGCCACACCATTATCAAAAAGAATGAGTTTCGGAGAGGTACGTAGCTGTTTTGTCCGGGACGCGTGCCATCCCGGTAATCTCCAAGCTAGCAAAGTATCCTCTAGGATATCGATGTACTCAGAGACTGTTTGAGAGCTAACCCCAGCGTATGCCGCAATAGTTGATGCGTTAATAATCTCCCCGTGGTACTGGCCCGCGACCTCTAAAAACTTCGCGAAAGCATCAACTTTTCTCACGAGAGCTTCCTGTTGAATCTCTTCCTTGAGATACGTTGCTACATAGGACCGAAGGGAATCTTGCGGTCTTTCATTATCTATGATGATCCCTGGTAGACTGCCAATTTGGGCGTTTTCGGATGTGCTTTGGGGAAACTCTGACTGAAGTAAAGGATGTAATCGCAGAGTGATTGCTCTTCCGGCTAGAAGATTGGAGCCTAGGCGGCGTAGCTTCCGCGCGCTTGAACCCGATAGAAGGAAACGAACTCGACCTTGAAATCGTTCGTAGAGAGAATGGACCTCATCGAGTATAGCAGGGACTTTCTGAACTTCATCGACAAAGACAAGGGCCGATTTAGCCTTTTGGAGATGACTTTCAACCTCACCTCGAAATAACTCAGGCCTCTTAAGGAACCGTTGATAAGTATCGTTCTGTAGAAGATCGTAGCGGAGGACATTCTCTCCAGAAGCTTCAAGTTTGTTGAGATATGCGGAGCAGAGCCGCGTTTTACCGACTCCGCGAGCTCCAAAGAGCAAAGCGGAAGTTTTTTTACCTAGAGATTTAGACAGTTTAAGAGATCTTAAAACCATACTTGAAAAATGTAATACGTTTTCCAAGTATAGTAAAGAAATTTTTGTAAGTGTCTTTTATACAACTAAAGACTGAGCAGCTCATGAGTTTGATGCTCTGGAGTTTCTGGCCCCGCTCTCTGTGCATATCCCAAAAACCTACTTTTATGGTTTCGACCTAGTCAGCATCTTTTGCACTACTTCTGGACGATACTTATTAAGAAGTAGAGACCACAAAATTGAAATACCTAAGCAACACCCGATTAAGGCTGGAGCTGTTGATACTAGCCCCTCCTTGGATGAGCAATCTCTGATCGTAAAGAAAATGATGTATCCAAAGATAATCGCGTCAATGAGCGACAAAACGAGAATGAAAAATCGTTCCTTCGATGAAGCGCCCAGAACTCTGTAATTTGTCAGTCCAGCTAATGCGACAAGGAGATATAAAAACACAGCAATAGTGCCGAATGTAGTGGCTGAATATTCAAATGCCAACTTAGGGTCATTAATGCAGGCTAGCGCTAGTCCCATAACAACGGTGAGGAGATAACAAGCACTATTCCCACCGCGAGGAACCCCTGTGGTCGAGCAGGTTCGGGCGATTGATTGTGGCAAAACGCCGAAGCGCGCGAAGGCAAATAGATTTCGGGAGCCAGCTCCGAAGGATGCCAACCCAGACGAAATCGTACTTATTAAGAGAACCAAAAAGAGAAAAAGTCGTCCAAAGTCACCAAATACAGACGGAGCCACCTTGTCAAAAAAAGGGCTTGGTAAGGCCGCTAAATCGGAAAGTGAAATGTCCGAAAGCGGTCCGCCTTTGTAGCACGCAGCCACAAGAGCAAAATAGCTCAAGAGAAACATACCCCCTGTGAGGACAGTAGAGAGCCAGACTGCCTTCACATACGATGACGCAGCGTTCTTAGTTTCCTCCGAAAAAGGTATGCCGGATTCAAATCCTACGAACATCAAGACGCCAAACAACGCCGCGGTTCCAAACGCACTAAAAGAGAAGTTCGCTGGATGAATCATGCTGTCAAGCATCTCTACACTGAGAGTGCTCTTGCTGAGCAGAGCTATGCCCATCGCGACAAATAAAAGCACCTCTCCGATACCAAAGGTAAAGAGCACCTTTGAGATGATGTGAACTTTCCTGCCAGAAAGTAAAAAAACTATCAGGCTCAATAGCTGTGAGAGCGCGACGACCTCCCAGAAGCTCAGAGTTCGCCCTAACCAAGCCTGAAAACCAAAGCCGATAAAACCAAAGATCGTGATTGACGTGATAAGTGGCTCGTAGAAAAAATCCAACAACCCTGCCGCAGTTCCCGCACACGGTCCGAAGGCCGGCGGGAGAATTGAAAAGTAACCCCCAGCTCCAGACCAACGCGCCTGTAACTTAGAATGCAAATATACTGAGGGAAATACACCAAGGCATGACATGACTATCGCCAAGCAAGCGGCCGTGTTTGCACCGTTCAAAATAATTGCCGCTGTAAAGATAACCGCTACAGCAGGAGCAATATGCGCTACTGACTGAGCCATCTGCCCAAGGACGGCTATCGCATCCTTGGCCAGCGAATTGTTGCCATGTGGTGGGTTCATATCGTGGAACAGTCGCACAGTTGAAGAGGTTGTAACAGCGAAATTCGCATTTTGGGTCTAAGGAGAGTGCCCTGAGAAGAGCTAAGTTGAGAGAGGAGGCATCGTGCATCCAGACCTCCGATTATCCTCTCGGGATAATCCTAAAAAGGGCAGTGTATTATCCCTTGATACACTTCGAATTATCGATTGAAATTCGAAGTCTACTGAGCCGTCTATGTAAACCGTTAATATCTAATAGCTTTTTATTGTTTGGTGCCCGCGGTACAGGGAAAAGTACGATTGTAAGCCCGCTGCTCCACTCGAAATGGTACTTGACCCCGCAGCCTCGGGATAAGTAAAAATAATCAGCCAAATTCTTCCTCATTAAAAGTATCATAACTCCCCCATGAAACCACTTCTTACTTCCTTACTTCTCCTCGCGACGAGTCTCTCAGCTCTAGCGGTAGCCCAAGAGCAGCCATCCACAGCTCCTAATATCAAGATCGGCGCGGTTCTTCCTTTAAGTGGTGCCGCGAGTAATTTCGGCACACTCGCCAGACGCGGAATTGAGCTCGCTGTGGAGGATTTATCTCCAGCGGATCGCGCCAGGACCTCGGTTGTCTTTGAAGACGATGGATTATCAAATGCCCGCTCGGCGACCGTGGCGAACAAGTTGCTGAATGTTGATAAGGTCGACCTCTTACTCACTTGGTCCTCGGGTACTGGGATGACGGTGGCCGGTATCTCTGAGGCGAAGAAGGTTCCGCACCTCTCAATCGCCACCGATCCAGCGATCGGAAAAGGTAAGCGATATTCATTCACCTATTGGCCGATCGCCGAGGATGAGGCTAAGCGGCTCTACGATCACTTAGTCAAAGTTGGTGTGACCAAGGTCGCACTTATATATCAGATTCATAATGGGATCCTGGCGATTACCGATGCCTTTCGAGAATATGCCGCGCGCGAGGGAATTGTGAAGATAGCTGCGCTTGAGGAGGTGTCAGGAGACACAACTGATTTTAAGGGGGTGCTACAGAGGTTAAAGGCGAAAGGAGAGATACAGGGGCTGATACCAGTGTTCTTTCCAGGGCAACTCTCAGTGGTGCTAAAGCAGGCCCGGGGAGTAGGTATAAACGCGCCGTTTTTCGGGTTCGAGACCTTTGAGGATAAAGATGAGATAAAGGCAGCGGGTGGTCTTTTAAGCGGAGCTGTGTATGCAACAGGTGGGGATCCGCAGGCGGATTTTATCAAGCGTTATTTAGATAAGTATCCAGGAGAGTCTTACTACACAGTCAATCAAGCCTACGACATTGTCAAACTCTTTGTAGCCGCGACCAAGGAGCATAAAGACCCAGAATCAGTGGTAAGCTTTCTTAAATCCGTGAAGGACCTCGCAACATCATCAGGTTCGGTGAGTTATGTTGATGGAAATAGGTTTAGGCTGCCGACGGCTTTAAAGAGAATTAATGGAGCAGGGGAGGCGGAGGCTGTCGATTGATCAGGGCGTCGTAGTTCTTTATCACCACAGAGGACGCAGAGGACGCAGAGAACGACAATTTTATTGGCCCTTATGGGTTTTTCTCTGTGTCCTCTGCGTCCTCTGTGGTAAAAAATATTTGGCTTATTATTCCATCAGCTTACTAAAAACACTGCGACGCCCTAAATTGTCCCTCTCCGGCTTGATTTGAGCGGTCGAAAAATCGACAATGAACGAGGGCGCTTGGCATCTACCTGATTTTTAGGTCTATGACAGAAAACAACTCCAAAACTGGTGAAACAGCAGAGCCGAAAAAACAGGGTGTGTACATCCGCACATTCGGTTGCCAGATGAATGAGCACGACACTCAGAAGCTCTACAAGATCTTAGAGAAGGATTACCAGCCGGTTGATGCTCCGGAGAAAGCTGACCTGGTACTTATCAATACTTGCAGCATCCGCGAAAAAGCCGAGCAGAAGCTCTACAGCGTTCTCGGTGAGATGAAAGGAATCAAGAGAACGCGCCCCGAGATGATGGTCGGTGTGTGCGGTTGTGTGGCGCAGCAAGAGGGACAGGAGATATTAAAGTACGGACGCGGGGTGGACTTTGTGTTTGGCACTCACAACCTCTCTTTGGTACCTTCGTTGATCCAGTTGAGAAAAAATGGGGCGCCACCACAAGTCGCTGTGGACTATCGCGAGGAGTGGGAAGACCTGCCTTTAGGGTTCGCCGAGAATGATCCAACCAGAAACGGCCAGCGACAACACGTAACAGCTTTTATCTCTATTAGTCGTGGATGTAACAAGAACTGTTCATATTGCATCGTTCCGACAACACGCGGCCCGGAAGTTTCGCGCGCCGTCGATGAGATTGAGCGTGAGGTTCGCATCGCGGCGCACCGTGGTACGCGTGAGATAATGTTACTGGGTCAAACTGTAAATTCTTATGGGCGTGATTTAAACCCACGGATAACTTTCGTTGAGTTAATAGATCGCTTATCGCTGATTGATGGGATTCAACGGATCCGCTTTATATCTCCACATCCACAAGAGGTCCGTCAGGATTTTATAGATTGTGTCGTAACAAATCCGAAGGTATGTCGGCATATTCATATGCCTCTACAATCGGGGAGCGATACGATCCTAAAGGCGATGAATCGCAATTATCGCCGCGATAGGTATCTCTCGATTATCGACGCGCTTAAATCTCGTGTGCCTGATATGGCGATAACAACCGACATAATAGTTGGGTTCCCAGGAGAGACCTCTAAGGATTTTGAAGAGACTCTTGAGGTGATGGATCTAGTTCAATTCGACAACAGTTATTCGTATGCATTTTCTCCAAGGCCTGGGACGATCGCCGCTGGTATGGCGGAGACGGTCACGCATGAGGAGAAGCTTGAGCGCTTGGCGATCCTGCAGGCGAAGCAGGAGGAGATCATGGCTAAGCGGCTAGACCTGTGGGTTGGTCGTGAGGTCGAGGTATTGGTGGACAACAGAAATCTTCACCGCGAGGATTGTTTCCAGGGACGGATCTCGCAGGGGATTATGTTGAATTTCGATAATACTTATCCTGATATTAAGCTAGGCTCTCTGGTTAAGACCCGTGTTACTGGTAGAAAGAGATTTACTTTGGTGGGTGAGCCAGTTTAGCGTTTTGTGTAGTGGCAAAGTTAATGTAGCGAGTGCGTAGAGATATGACTCAGTGGATGCATTTTGCGGTATGGGCGGTCGCTGGACTCGCTGCTTACAAAACATTAATTAAGTACATCAGCGGTGTGGCGGCTCCCGTCTTAATTATGACGATTGTCAGTTTCTTTTACTTCCTTTCATGGCTGACAGTGCTGCTAACTCTGCATCTTGATAGGGTGGCGTTCCAGAAAGTTGCCTTTGATACCCGTAATTTAGTTCTGGTTCTGGGATTGGCAGTAGCGTTTTTTGTATCGGATTATTTCTTGCTTAGGTCTTATTTAGCTGGCGCTAAGCTATCTGTAATGACGGTCCTGATGGGACTTTCGATGGTTGTGGTCGTACTATTAGGATTTATCCTGTTCCGCGAAAAATTGACGATCCTTCAAGTTCTTGGCGCTGCGCTCGGAGTGGTATCTTTCGCGCTCCTGTCACTGAGCGAGAAGGCCTCTTAATCACTTGCTGCTATCTATACGGGGTGAATAAGATCCGGAATTGGCTCCTAGTCAATATTCAGGAGTTCTGTGCAGGAATCATGCTTCGCTGTTGGGTCTAGTTTTTGCCGCGATATATATTTTTTAACACAGAGGACGCGGAGGGAAGGGGGAGTGTTAGGAAAAATAAATAAGAAGAGTTCTCTCTGTTGCTCGACGTATTATCTACCCCCTCTGCCTAACCACCTCATAAAGCAGGATCGACGCCGCGCAGCTTACATTTAGCGAAGATAACGCGCCTCCTATCGGAATCTTTACTACAGAGTCGCAGATCTCCCAGTATCCCCGCGACATACCAACCGTCTCGTTGCCCATAATCAGGACAGTAGGACGAGTAAATGATTGCTCAGTTATAAGCTTCTCAGTCTTTCCGCTGCTGCCTACAACTTGATAGTCATAACCACGATCCCGAGCTGACTTAACCCAATCTGCTATCTCTAAGTGCGAAGCAGCCGTAGCAACCGGCATGGCGAATATCGCTCCCATACTCCCACGCACAACATAGGGATCATAAAGATCCACAGCGTGGCCAGTTACGATCACACCATCGGCGCCAAACGCGTCGGCGGACCTTAGTGAAGAGCCCAGGTTCCCAGGGCTGCTCGGTCGATCGAAGACAACTATTAGCCCCCCGTCTTTCGCTTTGATATCAGCGGGGGTTAACTTACGGGCCTCGACTATCGCTAAAAGCTCCGATGTCTCGTCCTTGTCGCTTAAGTCCGCCATCAACTCCGGAGCTAGCTCCCACAGCTCGGTCGCCACATTCCCTTTAATCAGCTCCTCTGCCCAACGGGATAGGGAGCGCCCAGAGGCAAAGAGCAGTGCCTCTATGGCCCAACCGTGCTTTACAGCGAGGTTTATCTGAGCCACCCCCTCAACCAGGAACTGTCCAGCACGGGTCCGTTTCTCACGATTACGCTTAATAACCTCAGCACGTTGAAAAAAGTTATCGCGTTTTAATACCTTACGCTCTCTTGCTGGTTTTGAAGATCGGCTCGATGTCATCTCTAGCTGCTCTAAGCACCTGATTATACGTTTCTATCGCCAAAATCCGCCCTTTTTTCGGCGGATTGCAACCGATGATTTGCCTGGCAAAACAAATCAACTAAAATTATTGACTTTTTTTAATCACTTTGCGCAATCACTTTTGACAGACTTACATCCTACTGTTTAAATGATCAAGTGCCTGTAGTGTTCGGTGGTTAGGTCGTTTGGTGAGCTGCTTCAAACTGAAGCGAGCTAGTCTAAGCGACATGAACGGAGGCACAGAGTTTTATTTAGCGAATTCATCCCAGTACCTTTTTGGGGGGTAAAGATAGTGAACAAATCGGAATTAATCGAAAAGTTAGCGCAGCGTTGTGGTATCAGCATTATTCAAGCTGAAGAGGTAGTTACTCTTATATATCGCAAGATGCGTGACACATTGGTTTCGGGCGGCCGTATAGAGATCCGCGGATTCGGCAGCTTCGTCGTAAAAGAGTACGGAGCCTATGAGGGTCGTAATCCTAAAACCGGTGAGAAGATCGCCGTTCCACCGAAAAAACTTCCTTTTTTCAAGGTAGGTAAGGAGCTTAAGGAGCGGATCGATAGCGAGGCAGCTAAGAGCGCTGGCGAGGGCGAGCGTTAGAATAATTTATGTCCAATTCTCCGAGAAATACGGGCGCGCCGCAGTATCGGCGCGTCCAAGTTAGTCGTGTAATTTCAAGTCGCTATGCAGGTGATTCAAGACCCGACTCATGGGATCTGCGCCAGGCAGGAATTGACACGGTCGAAGTCAGCGGAGGCGAGGTTCTAAAGCTCGCTAGTACCCCGATGCAGTCTCCTCCTAAACCAGGTTGGGTCCTTATGCTCACTGGCGGTGATAAAGAGGGATACTCCTGGACGCTCTACGGGATGAGTAGGCGTTAATTCACTTTAATTCATAAATAACAGTGCTCGTTTAGGGGCCTTCTAGCATCCTATTATTCATGAGCGCGGCAAAATCGCTTGGAGCTACCTTCGGTCAGTAGGTATACTAAAGGGGTGCTCCGGAGTTTAACGCGCGCGGGCGTTAATGTGACGCCTTTAGGTTTTAATTGAGGTTAGGCAGGAGAATCATATGGACTCACGTCAAGGTCAAGAGAGCGGCGAAACTGTTACAGTTCAAACGACTATCGGAGATCTGATCGAAGCGATCACCGACGTAGCTATGCAGGCCGGAAAGACTGAAGAGGAGTGTTACCGCCTAGCTTCATTTACCATCGAGAAGCTTCTCCGAGAGAAGCGCCACAAAGACATCCTAGAAGCGTAGGAAGTCAGGGCATCCAGCCGGGATGCTTGCTTGATTTTCAGCACTCTGGCACTCTTTTACCTCATAATTATATCCCCTTAAGGTAAGAGAGAAGATGGTTAAAGAAGCCCCAGTCATCGCGATCGTCGGAGCTACCGGTCTAGTAGGTAGCGAGATGTTGGTTATAACCGAGGAGCGCGGGATTCCGTGTTCTGAGATGCGTCTCTTAGCCTCCAAGGACTCAGTCGGAGAGGTTTATAAGTTTCATGATAAAGAGGTCGAGGTAGCGGAGCTGAAAGAGGATTCTTTTGATGGGGTTGATTTTGCGCTTTTTGGAACATCTGCCGAGCTGTCAGCTAAGTTCGCTCCTATAGCTGTGAAGGCTGGCGCGGTCGTGATCGATAACTCAAGCCATTTCCGCATGGATCCTCAGATTCCTCTAGTAGTTCCTGAGGTGAATCTTTCTGCAGTAACTAAGGACACAAAGATAATAGCCAACCCTAACTGCTCTACTATTCAGCTAGTTACTGTTTTGAACCTGATTCATGAGCTCGCGGGGCTAAAGCACGTTGTAGTCTCGACTTATCAATCCGTATCAGGAGCTGGTAAGAACGCGCTCGATGAGTTGTGGAGTCAGACGATCGCTATCTGTAATCAGCAGGAGATGACTCAAGAGGTATTTCAACATCAGATCGCATTTAACTGCATACCACAGATCGATCTCTTCCTTGAGGACGGATACACCAAAGAGGAGCACAAGATTATTAAGGAGAGTAGGAAGATTCTGGGGATTCCGGATTTACGGATTACGGCTACGGCTGTGAGGGTGCCTGTTTTCTTCAGTCATGCGGAGAGTGTTTTTGTTGAGACCGAACGAGAGCTTTCACCCGATGATTTCGTAAAGGGACTATCTGCCAAATCTGGTATCGTTGCACGTGGAGCAATGGAGCAGTATCCGATGCAGATCGATATCGCCGGACAAGATGAGGTGTATGTTGGGCGTATTCGCAAAGATATATCTGTGGACCACGGATTATCGTTCTGGATAGTGGCGGACAACGTTCGTAAGGGTGCCGCTCTTAACGCTGTGCAGATAATGGAGCGGCTGCTATCGCGGTAACTATAATTTTCCGTTTGCGATCACGCGCCGTGAATAGGATATAAAGATCACTATATGGTGCGGCAGATAAAATTGGTGGTCGAGTATAACGGGCATAATTTCCACGGTTGGCAGAAACAACCGGGCCTGCGAACTATTCAAGGAGAATTAGAGAAGATAATCTCTGTTGTGTTAAGGAGTCCGTCCGGGACCCTGCACGCTGCTGGACGCACAGACGCCGGGGTGCACGCGCGGGGACAGGTAGTTACATTTCGCACCGAAGCTGAGGTTGATTTATATCGGCTTGCGAATGGAGTTAGTCACCTAATGAAGGGTGAGCTTTCTGTTGTGAAAGCTGAGTTTGTGCCGCTCGAATTTCATCCGGGGATATCATCAACTCATAAGCAGTATTCGTACCGAATTCTTAATCGAGCGACGCCAGCTGTTTTAGACGCGCACCGTTTGTGGCACATCGCGCCGAAATTAGACTTAGAGCGGATGAGGGAAGACGCTCGACTATTAATCGGCACGCGAGATTTCTCAGCTTTCCGTGATTCAACCTGTACGGCCACATCGCCGGTTAAGACGATCTATGATTCATACTTTGAGCGAGATGGAGATCTGATAACTTATTACGTTGTAGGCACCGGATTCTTAAAGCAGATGGTGCGTAATATTATTGGGACCTTAACTGATATTGGACGGGGACGATTGAGAGCTAGGAGCTTTAAAGAGATTATAGAATCTCAGGATCGCAGATTGGCGGGAGTCACTGCTCCTCCGCATGGCTTAACGATGGACTGGGTGTCGTATGGAGAGGTTAAAGATACGGGGCTACTAGATCTTTGAATGCGTCGAGGCAGCTAGGGTAGTGCTCGCGGAGTCTGCACAGGAAGGTAGTTTTAGGGGAGGTTCCGAGTGTGTCGTTTATCTCGGGATTCTCGCGCATCCATTTATCGAAGGTCCCTATCGACTTTAGTATTTCCGGGAGTGATTCGTGGGGTTGATTGTTTATCCAGGCGAATAAAAGATTGGTTCTGCGGGCCCCAGGGTACATCGCATGTATAAAGCGCTGATTGCTTTCGATCGCTATACTGGTGTTGGGGTGATAATCATCTCCTAGCCCATCTATAAGGAAGCAAATTCGAGCACTAAGGGAGTAGTCCTTGAGATCGATGGCAATGCGCCGCTGATCGTCTGAGTACTTGACATCTTCCCTTTGAGCAAAAAGAATCCGAGCCCAGTTCTCTGGCGTAGTGTTGATATATGTCCTGATAAAGCTGGTTGGGTCGCTTGGATCAAGGGGAAGATTTAGTTTCGCGGCTTGCTCTAGATCTGTGGGGGTTAGTTGGCGCAAGGTCCGGTCGATAAGTTTCCGAAGGTGGACATTCTCCCCACTTAAATCAATACTTTCCAATGCACGCAGCAGATCAGGATCCGCGCCTGCCGCTTGAATAAGACGCTGCTGGGCCACGACCACATTTGCCGCTGGCGTGCTTCGCCACTCTGGCAAAGGCGTGTTAATAGCTTTAATGAAATCTTCACCAACCACACGACCTATGAGGGCCTCTGCGGGGGTGGAATACTGAGAGTTAAACATCGGCGCGATTATACTGAATCTCAGCTGGATAGTCATGATGCGAGGCTCACATTTTTGTGAATCAAGTAGGTGAAAAAAGAGTTTATTTGCCGGGACAACCGCCTAAGGGTTGTAGTTGAGGGGGGCCAACTCAAACGTCTTCCGCCTTGGCGGTAGGCGTCGCAGTTCTTTATCACCACAGAGGACGCAGAGGACACAGAGAACGGCCATTTTATGGGCAATTATAGAGTTTTCTCTGCGTCATCTGTGGTAGAAATATTTTACTAATTATCCCAGCAGCTAACCAAAAACACTGCGACGCGCTGCCTTGGCGGAATGCTCCGAGTGATTGTTTTTCTATAAACTTCCGTCGGGCCTATGCAGCCAGTCGACTGGCGCGAGTAAAAGTGACTTTGGTTTTAAAGCCAAGGGAATAAAGAATTCGAAGTAATAGATCGGTCGACATTCCAGCGGTATTTCCGTTTAAAATCGCCGTGACGCGCGTTCGTGAAGCCTTCGCTAGCTTGGCAACCTCTTCGTGAGTCAATTTCTTCGCCTTGACAGCGTCGATGATCTTCTTATTAAGCTTAGCGCGAAATTCGATCTCTATCGCTTCGATTGGATCAATTTCCAGCAATTCGGCAAGTTCTTTTGTGCTCCTTGCGCTATAAATCCTAAGTCGCTTTTTCATTTGTTAGCATCTCCTTTAAACGTTTCCTGGCAAGATCGATCTCGTCCCGCGGGGTCTTCTGAGTCGTATGACGCAGAGTATGGCGTGCCTTATGTTAGGGAAGGCCGGCAAAACCCCTCCCTACTGCGAAAGTGGATCTTGAGCTGCTCTTCGATTTTCGAGATGGGAAAAAATCCTCAATGTATCACAGGGGATACACCTGCGGTTTTTTCCCATCTCGAAAATCGAATATCAACTCAACCTCCACTTTCTCGCTACGGGTAGGTTTTGCCGGCCTTCCTTAGTTAAGCATCCATCCTTGCTCCTCACCCCTCCGGACTCCAACCAGTCACCCCCGAATAAATATCAACAAATAGCCTAAATTGCGCGGCGAATAATTCGCTGATACCCTGCGCGCCGTTAAAGGCCCACGCTAACGCTAGCGAGAGTGTTAATAGATTCCAAACGCAGATGTAGGTGACACCAACTCCGTAACCGCCGCGAATTAATGTGATATCGGTCTGTGCCGGAGAGACATCGCGGGCGTTCATAAGTAGATCTATTCCGTACGCGATGCCGACTATAATTACGGTTCTCTGTGAACCTGCTGTCCCCAAAGCGAAAGAGAGAAGGGCGCCTAAAAAGGTAAAGACCGGCAAGATATAGGGTGCTAGCGCGATAAACGCGTTGTAGTGGGCGGTTTTCTTTGTGTACTCGTATTGCAGGCTTCCAGAGTTTTTGTTGACCTCCATCTTCTTGTTGCGGTTCCCGACGAGGTTCGAGACGATCCCGTGCTTCCACTCGTGGATCAAAACCGATATGTGGCCTCTTATAAATCGGAGAGCGATGAACAAGCCAACTAAGAAAGACGTGCCAAATATTATGACGGTCAAAATATCGGCGTGCGTTATCTGGCTGATGGCGGTTCTAAAGAAAAGAACGCTCGTTGGTAAAAGAAGGCACAGGGACAGGAGAAAAGCGAAGCCGCCGACCGTATCGGCGCTGGTGTCTTTTATCTCTTTGGCTTTTTTATCTCGGGATGTCCACACTCTAAATCCGTTGTCGCGCGTATAAAAATATAGCGAGAGCCCTCATAGTAATATAGCATCAGTGATTGAACCAGGTGGGTGTTTTGGCCCTAGGGAGTCGCAGTTCTTTTTCACCACAGAGGACGCGGAGGACACAGAGAATTGGCCGTCTTATTGGCAATTATACAGATGTCTCTGTGTCCTCCGCGTCCTCTGTGTTAAAAATATTTTGCTTATGACCCAGTAGCTTATCAAAGACACTGCGGAGCACCATTTTGTCCCGTTTTACCAACCATATCGTCCTTGCGGTTTTATGATGAATCCTAATCTTAGAGAGCCATGGATCGAAAATGTAGGTGGTCGTCCATCTTTTGAGCAGGAGCTTGAGTTTAGTTATTGTTCTTGGTGCCTTAATCACGCGGAACTGATTGGGACTCTCATTCCTAAAGATAGACTCAATCGCGCGCTCGATTATCACGCCGATAGAGATCACGTAAGGATCGTTACCGGCCTCCCCGACGGTTTTCTCAATTGGGTAGCTTGGAGCGGGATTGAACCTGATCTTATTAGGTCGCGAATTGCGGAGATATCTCGAGATATCTCAGATTGGCTTGGTCCGGTTCGTAGACCTTGTGAGTGGAGTGTGCTTGGGACTCAGCCTCATCGCAACAAGTTAATCTCTGAGTTAGAGGAGCAGGGGTGGCGCTACTTTTGGTCAGTTCCAGGGATGACGTGTGATCTATCCGGAGGCTATGAATTTGAGCTTTCTGGGGATTTTGAGCTGCGGAGTGTCAGGAGTGAATCCCAGTCTCGCGATTGGCTTAAGCCTTTTATGGACGGATTTGAAATCAGCATAGAAGGGGAGGGACACTTTGAGCGACTCTTTAGTAGGATCTGTATCAATGATGATTATCCGTTTCGCAATTACACTCTTTATCGTCAGGAAACTCCCATCTCGAGTGGCTCGCTCTGTTTTCGTTACGGAGTGGCGGTGATCTTTAATATAGCAACCATCTTTGGCGCGCGATGTCAGGGAGCCGGAACTCAGATGGTCAGAGCTCTAAAAAAAGAGGTGAGCCGGTTAGGTTATCAGAATATTAGTTTATTCGCGCAGGCCGAGGCGCAGTCTATATATCTAAGAGAGGGCTTTAAGCCTAATTCCTGTTGGTGGGGGGTGTATCGGAGGGAGTTGGGAGGTGAGGGAGGCTAAGTGAGATATGAACCTAAAAATCGTGCGCGGACAATCCCTAAATAGCCTTTGCATGTAGCGGTCGGGTACGTTGATTTTGGGTGAGAACAGATATACCGAGATTCAAGCTCTATTAAGCTGCGCTTTCGTTCGCCTACTCCACCGTTAGTAACTGCTCAAAAAATCCACCGAGCTGCCTCTGCTGATCAACAAAGTGGATCTCAAGGATCCAGTCCCTGGGTTTCCCATTTTGGTCGGGATCCCTCATTTTGGTCTGGTTGTCAGGGTGAATGTAATTAAGGTACTCATCTCCCTGAATCCGCTCATGCGGGAAACTTCCTATTAGGTGTCCACAGTGAGCCTGTGGAAATTTCCAGCCGCGTGCCTCGGCGAGCCCAATAATAAAGTTAAATAGTTGCGCGCCGGTTATATCTGGAGTTTGGTCGTAGTGCTTTTTGCCGAGCTGCCATGCTTCCTCAATCTCTCTTTGAATTTTTAGTTTTAGTGGATCGTTTCCTAGAACGTAAGTCCGTCCGAAGTCCGCCTCCCAATCCTCAAATACAGGTCCGAAATCAAAGAATAGGATGTCATCATCCTGAATCATTAGGTCAGGAGGATTTTCGCGGTAGGGGTGAACGGTGTTGGCTCCCGACCGAACTATTCGCTTGTGCCAGTATTTCTTGATTCCATACATCTCAAGGGCTAGGTCGTACATCTCAGTGTTAAGGGTCTTCTCTGAGATCCCGGATCGAATCAGCCCGCGTCGCTCGGCCTCCTCAAACAGTTTAGCTGCCTTTGTTTCAGCATCTCGTAGTCTGGTGTGTCTCTCGGATTCTTCAGTGTTAGAATTCATTTTGTCGGGCTCTCGTGATTAGGGCAGTTTCAAACGAGGTTACTTGTCTTGGTCGCGTTGCGCAAGGAATACGCCCCTCTGTTATAAATCGAGCAGCATAGGCATAAAAACAAGCTATCCTGCTCAAAAAGCGATTCCAAAAATGAGCAGTATAGAGTAAAATAAGAGCCATAGCGCTCGTTTTTTGCATCGATTAATTTGATGCGAGTCGTATAATATTGAAAGCACACGGTTTATATGGCTGGACGGACTAGAAATAAACAGGGCCTAGTATTTGTTGGCCGCCGGGATGAACTTTTACAGTTTGAACAGCTCAAGGAAGATGCGGGAGCGAAGATCCTCGTGGTTTATGGTCGACGACGTGTCGGCAAGACCACTCTGATCCATAAAGCGTTTTCTGATCGAAGATTGCTCAAGTTTGAGGGAATCGAGGGGAGACCACCTCGGATCCAACGAGAGAATTTTTTGCAAGAGATGTCCCGACATTTTAACGATCCGTCTCTGGCAAAGCTTCGTGTTGATTCATGGCGTGATGTATTTATTGAATTAGCTAAGCGTGTCTCGCGAGGAAACGTAACCCTCTATTTCGAGGAGGTTCAGTGGTTGTCGTCTTACAAGGACGATCTGATAGTTGATCTGAAATACGCCTGGGATAACTATCTAAAGCAAAACGATCGCTTGATTCTCATTCTTTGTGGCTCAGCTCCTTCGTTTTTGATCGAGAAGGTCGTGATGTCGAAAGCACTTTACAATCGCTCAAACTACACATTTCCTATCGGAGAGCTCACCATCAAAGATGTACGGGATCTTATGGGGCCTTCAATCTCCAAAGATAACGCGCTGGACGTCTACCTATCAGTTGGAGGCATCCCTGAGTATATTAAGTACGTCACGAGTGAATCGTCCGTCTATCTCTCGTTATGCAGACACGCTTTTTTGCCGGGTGGTTTTTTCGTCGATGAGGCCGATCGGGTCTTTGTTAGCTCTTTGGCGAACAATCCCCACTATAAGGCTATAGTAGGATACCTAGCACGACACGGGGCTCGTTCTAAGAGCGAAGTAATGAAAGATTTGAGAATTCCATTGGGTGGCGCGGCTACTCGTGTATTCGGGGATCTGAAGCAATCAGGATTTGTCAATTCGTTCGCCAGTTTGAAGCATGGACATTCGGGCCGAAATGCCAGATATTTTCTGGCAGATAACTACCTAAATTTTTACTACTCGTTTATACATTCGCAAGTTCGCGATATCTCCTCGCGTCGATTCGCTCGAAATCCAAACGCCGCGATGCCCATTCAAAGCTATCGCCAATGGCTTGGCTACTCATTTGAGCGTTATTGCTTAACTCGCGCTCATCAATTGGCGGCGACTATGGGGTTCGCCGCGGTTCGTTACGACTATGGCCCGATGTACAAACCTGATGGAGCCAAAGCCCAGATTGACCTTGCTTTCCGCAGGGCGGATAAGGTCCTAACGATCTGCGAGATAAAGTATCAAGCCGACCCGGTCGGCATGGACATCGCCCACGAATTCGAGCGGAAGGTTAGGTTAATAGCGAGTAATCGAAGAGAGAGTATACAGAGGGTGTTAATCGCCCCTGGGGGAGTGACCCCGAATGTAAGATCAGGCGGGTATTTCGATGTCATTTTGGGCCTCGATGATATCTTCTCGTAGAAGTTGCCCCCTCAACCCCATCCCTGATACATTCTCCCTATGAAATGGTCAGGACGAAAACAGAGTGATAACGTTATCGATCGCCGCGAGAGTTCCGGCGCTGGAATGTCAACGTCTCGTCGGGGCGCGGGTCCAAAGCTAGGGCTTGGGGGCGTCGTGGCGATTGGCTTAGTGGTGTACTTTTTAGGTGGTGACCCACGAATCGTCCTCTCCCTGTTACAAGGGCAGATGACTCAGCAGGTGGGGATGCCTAGTCAGGGGCAGATGCCTCGTTCAAATTTTGATTCGGATGACACTAAGGGGCTAGTTTCAGTTACCCTGGCCGATTTAGAGGATCGTTGGCAGAAGATATTTCAGAGCCTCGGTCGGAGCTATACAGAGACACCTCTAGTTCTCTTTCGAGGTGCCACAGATACCGCTTGCGGTCTCGGTCAACGAGCATCGGGGCCGTTTTATTGCCCGGCTGATAAGCGGGTGTATCTCGACTTAAGCTTTATGGATGATCTTCTAAAGCTTGGCGGCAAAGGGGACTTCTCTCTGGCGTATGTGGTAGCCCATGAGGTCGGGCACCATGTGCAAACACTTCTTGATCCTCAACGGATGCGTGGCCGTAGTAATCAGAGCGATGCGATCGCTATTGAATTGCAAGCCGACTGTTACGCTGGTTTGTGGGCGCACTACGCTAATCAGGAGCGCGATTTCCTAGAGCCAGGGGATATCCAAGAGGGGTTGGCTACTGCAGCTGCGGTAGGGGACGATCACATTCAACGCTCAGCCGGACAGGCTGTTTCACCAGAGTCATTTACCCACGGAACCTCGGAGCAGAGGCAGCAAGCTTTCATGCAGGGATTCCGCTCCGGAGATATTCGAGGCTGCCAGTTCTAGGATTGACTCGGTTGCTTAACCTGTGGCTCTCGCGGAAGAGCTTTGACGTGCCAGTTCCGATTTCCTAGTGCCATGAGCGCGAGATCGAAATCTCTATCTGGTAACAATTCAAACGGAACCAGAAGAGCGAAACGATAAGCTTTTTCGTTCGGGGCTACGGTGACTGGTGCCGCGCCAGCAGGAAGAAGATCTCTGCCTCTCACAGATGGAAGGCATAGACGCCTATTCCAGCTCTCGGAACCCGTCCCGATGGCGAGAAGACATACGGAACGTGGAGTGACGATCTGCTCCGCTTTAATCGATACGTCTCCCCTAATGAATATAAAGCTCCGATCCTGTGCGTATTGCTCAATGTTGATTATCAGATCTGCGCTTTGTTCCGGAAGAGTAAGATCTCGCTCAAGAAAACGCTTCAAATACGCTGTCGGATCTGGTGAGTAGATTCCCAATCGTGACGCTCTTTGAAGAACGTAATCTGTTACCTGTCTTGGTGGAAACTCAGCGAGGGTAATCGTTGGATCGAATCGATATGCAACCAGCTCGCGAGCGAGCTTGAGATTAAATGGAGTAACTGTTTTTGGAATATCGGAGTAACTTCGAAGCGCCAATGCTCCGGTGATTAAAAGAGCTGTCCCCCATACTATCCATCTGAGTTTACTCGCGGTGATAATCAACGCGGTGAAGATCGCTGCCCATGCAGTTGTCGAGTATACCTGATAACGTGAGAGTAGGGCGTGCTCGATCCCCCCTTCAGAGAATCGCAAGAGCGCGGAAGAGCCACCCGCGCATACCGACAGGATGAATACGGCGAAAAGGGGAGGGTATCTCCATAGTCGAATGTAGAGCGAAATGGCTATCAAACAAGCGCCTAAAACACACGCCACAATCGGGTCGGAGATATTAAAAGCGTTGCCGACGAAAGCGAGCGGATAAGAAAACAGGCCCTTTAGGGAACTCTCTTTGTCTAGAAAATCTCTGATGTCAGAACGGAGTAGTGAATTCGAGCCGATCGAATAAATTCGAATAAGCCCTAAAATTCCGGCACCAACGACGAGGCCCCAGGTGATCTTACTTCTCTTGAATTTCAAAATAGTGAATAAGCACACCAAGGCAGCGACGAATAAGCCGGCACCACCAAAGAAGGCCGCCGCCGCGCCGATTAACAGAGCACTTGCTATAGCTCCGCGTTCAAGAGCGATTAGTGATACAAGGGCCATTAACGGTAAGAATCCATGAATATAAGCGCTTGTGGCCCAGAGATAACTCCCCCAAACAGCGGGCTGAGTCAGCAAAATAAGGGTCGGGAGGTTTAGAAGGAGGCTAACTGCGAGAGTTACGCGAAGATAGCGCGTGAGCCAAAACACTAGAGTAAGAGAGACGAGGATCGGAGATAGAGAGGCGACTACGGCTAAGAAGGAGAACGATACAGATCCGAATAGATAGTATGAGGTTAGAACCGCTAGTTTCAACAAGAGGGTTGGAGCCTCGTTGTATGAGGCAAATAGAAGCGATATATCTCTGTGTTCCAGCCAGTCAGCTAAGAATGTTAGGCAACTGTTGTAGTCATCGGCGAAGGGAAAAGGGTGGTGGAGTTTCCATGAGGTCAACAGCCAAAGAGAGGTCAAGAGTAACCATATTGATATTGCGATTAGCAACCAAATTCTTTGAGTTGTCTCTCGCTTTGACGCGCATTTGAATTCGGCAAGTAGTCTCTGAATCATACAGAGAGACTAACAGCTCCCGACAGCTAGAGCAGCCACCTAAACAGCAGGTTCGTCTCAGGTTTCTAAATTAAGGAGTGTAAGGCTCCCCACGCTTCTTGAAGATTTACATCTTTAAGACGTCTGCTCCGCCTTGGCGCAGACAAAACTCTCCTCTTCTGATAACATAAGTTAGTTGAGCTGTGGATATAGGATTCGTAATGACGAAGCTCCAGTGCAAGCTGTTTTAAAAGATAGCAAGCAGATGCGATGTCGTTCTCGGTCCTGGGGGTAAACGAAGTCGGTAGCTTATGAGGCGTGTGCATACCAGGAGCGAGAGTTTCTCTAAAAAAGAATGGGGATCGTTGATACCTCTTGACGATAATCCCAGAGCCAGAGTCCTCAAGCATTGCTGCAAACCCGACCAAGTGCAGAGCTGTTTCAGGTGCTACAGTGAGGATATACTGAGATGAGCCGTAAGCGGCATCGGGAAGCTTGTGACGTATGAACCCGTAATTCAGCGCAAGGTTTCCCGCCTCTCTTCGAATGTCGAGACCGAGACACCACATCTGTAGGTTGAAAAGTTCTTCAAAATCTCTGCCGAAATCGCCTGAGAACGACCATCTTTTAATCTTATCGTGTCCTTGCTTAAACAGTTCCACCATATCGTTTAGTCGCCTCGAGTTGGGCTACAAAGGATCCTCGTCCTGTAAATTCCACGGCGAAAATGGATCGGGATAAGATGTCCAAGCTAACTCTCCTTCAGCTAGCTCACTATCCGAAAGTAGGCACTGGTCAAGCATTCGTATCAGGGACTCTTTATTCATCTCGATCCCGATTAGAACTAGCTCCTGCTTGCCGTTAATAGGAGCTGCCCGCGAGCCACCTGGAACGTCACTGTCTGTACGAGGTACCCAGAAACCTGCTGGCTCGGTTCGGCACGAGCCCCCAGACTGCGACCACGAGCCAGCGATTCGAGGCCTAGAGGCGAGCCAGAAGAATCCTTTTGATCGGATTACTCCGGGCCAGTCCCCTTTGATGCAATCAGCAAATCGAGCTGGATGAAACGGACGGTCGCGTCTGTAGACAAAACTTGAGATCCCATACTCCTCGGTCTCGGGAGTATGAGCTCCTGATAGCTCCTTTAACCATCCAGCGCTATGTGATGCCTTTTCGAAGTCAAACAGTTTTGTGTTGAGGATCTCCCGTACGGGTATTTTGCCGAACTCGGTGCGTATGATCCGAGCTCCTGGATTAAGCTTCTTGATTATACCCTCTACAATGATGAGATCTTCTGGCGCAATCAGGTCAGTTTTGTTGAGGAGGATAACGTTAGCGAACTCAACCTGATCTACTAGGAGATCAACTAGAGTCCGGTCATCCCCATCCTGTACTCCGAGGCCCAGGGCTAGCAGATCGTCCTGTGATTGTAAATGCTCAAGGAAATTAGAGGAATCAACCACTGTAACCATAGTGTCTAAGCGAGCCACAGCAGAGAGAGTATCCCCATGTTCGTCTGTATAAGCGAAGGTTGCTGCTACGGGCATCGGCTCACCAATGCCCGTTGATTCAATTAACAAGTAGTCGTATTTCTCGGCTTGAGCGAGCTCCGCAACCTGCTCGATCAGATCCTCACGTAAAGTACAGCAGATACAACCGTTTGAAAGCTCGACTAGCTTTTCCTGACTCCGGTCTATGCGAGCGTCGCCACGCTCTACCAACTGAGCATCGATGTTGACCTCGCTCATGTCATTCACTATCACCGCGACCTTAAGCCCCTCTCTGTTTCTGAGCGTATGATTAAGCAGAGTAGTCTTACCCGACCCAAGGAACCCGGAGAGAACCGTGACTGGAAGACGGGCGCGCCGTTTTGATTTAGATTGGGATTTATAAGAGGATGAATTCATAATGACCTTCTAGCTGCAACTGGGTTGCGTTAAGGTAAGCGGACACAGATAAATAGTCAATAGGTTTCGCCGGGCTAGGGGCCAATGGTTCCAGGTGCATAGCGTTTGAGGTTTATGGTAGGATTGAAAAGTTGAAGGTTCGGTTGATTCGTATAAACAGTTGATAGCTATGAGAAACACACAGGCACGACAGTTGATTATCGAGTTTCTAGAAGGCTGCAGTCAGCCGACGTCAGCGAAAGAGATTGTAGCGCACGTTTCAACGACCCGCCGAGATATAAACAAGTCAACAGTATATCGCTTTATAAAAGCGCTTACAGACGATGGTAAGTTAGCTACGATTCAGATACCTGGTAAGGGCGCAGTATATGAGATGAGAAGCAAAGCGCCGCACTACCACTTTAGTTGCGAACAGTGTGAGAAAGTGATGTGCATGGGAAAGGAGAGTTCTCAGATTAAGAAGCTAGTTCCGAAGGGCTATTCTATATCTTCGGAGGATTTGGTGCTCTCCGGGTTGTGTCCTTCGTGCAGAGATTCGTAACTACTCACAGGATTTTTTTGATCGTCGCAGTCATAGCATCGCTAAGTAGGCTATTTTAGCACTTTTTCTTTCTTGTCACCCCCTAGTCGGGGGTGCCTTTATCTGGTGAGTAGTTATTATCTCCACCCCGCTTTGCTCCGCAAAGCCGCCCCTTAATAGGGGCTAACGTTATTGCGGCATAATTTGCTGAATGGTTACACAGATTCTAAGAGATGATCGGCAAAAGGTCGAGATTGCGGGGTTTTGCAACGTGTCTATAGCTGGCGGCTATCCCTTGTTTTATATGCTCTCTACTAGAAATTCTCCCCTTCTTCGGGAATCAGATAATCATCATCTGTATATGGAGCGTCCTCGCTCTTAGCTTGGAAAATGTCGAGGGATTTACCTGGGCTTCGGTTTGAGGCATTTGAGATCTTTCCGGATGCTGACGTCTTCGCGGCAACGGCGGAGGCGCCGGCAGCAGCCGTGCTCTGTGTGGTAGCCGACCCGCTAGAGCCTCCAGTAGGACCACGCTTGGCACGTTTCTTAAGCGCTTTGAGCCCTTTGATTTTGGGCTTTCTATTATCGACTGAATTTTCTCTCTTCTTTCTTCGGCTAGTAGCGAGGCGAATACGTGAAGACCCGGTACGTTCGGATGCCCGAAACTCAGAGATCCCATCGTACTCTTCTTCACTCAGAGCCTCGAGGACTCTAGTCGCGAGATCTAGTTGTCGCATGGCCGTGATTGAAGACGAGTCGGATCGCTTTGCTCTGATCGCATTCGCGACCACTCTATTTAGCCTATCTACTATTGATCCCCGCAAGCCAGCATCCTTTTGGCTCTTTAGTTCTTTTGTCATAGGCCGAATAGTCGCGGATCTAACACTGATTTTATCAGCTGGACGTTCCGAGCCTTTTATCGCTCTCGACTCTTTAAGTTGTGCATTATGGTATCGCCTACTAATGCCTGACTCCTCGGACTTTACAGATTCTCTTCTCTGAGGTGGGCTTTGCCGCGTGGGGATGGTATGCCGGTCTCTAGAGATCGGGGTGCTGCTAGCGATGTCAGACCTCCGAGTTGAGAGGATATCTACATTTTCGCGATTGGGTGCCTCCCTCCTGGGCTGATAGTTGACACTTCGTGAAGCGAGCTGCCCCTGTGGGTGGATTGATGCGCGTGTTCGGCCGTTGGTAAGGTCTGATGACTGCTGACCAGCTTGGAATTGTCTCCTGGAAGATTCAACTAAGCCCTGATTTACGGTTCGACTTGAGGTCAAAGGAGGCTCAGGAGCCCTAGTACTAGCCCCTGTTAATCGCGCGGTGCTTCTAGAGCTAATGTCACTTTTTATCACGCGGCTTGAATGTTGAGAAGTGAGTGGCTGCGACTCTTTGAGGAGTCTTGTAGTGTCTTTTGTTAGTCTCTCGGAAGCCCATCCCATGAAGCGTTCCTGGCGTTGCGTGTTGGCTGAGGGTTTATGTTCGGTGATAGCTAACCTAGAGCTAGGCTTAACAGCGCCGTTTTGACGGATAGGATCGGATCTCTGTGTGTCAGCTCGAGCACTGATCGCCGGCGAGCCGACTGCATTTGTATTCGAGAAAGCAGATCGCTGGTTAGGGTACGTTGAGGTGTATAGTGGAGAGCTGTTTTTGGTTGCGAGAGATCTTGAAGTCTGTTCAGTTAACTTAGCGGCTTCAGAAGTGTTCCCTGGAGTGGGCTTGATTCGTCTTTGCGCTCTTTGTGCAGATGAAGGATCTCGTGCCGGTGCGGTGTTCGAGGGGATGTTGTGCAGGCTTAAAGCATCTGATCTTGTATCGGGTTGGTTTAAACGACTTCGTGGAGAGCTACTTTCGTTTGGGTAAGATCTTACAGCCTGTTCAGTAAACTTAGTAGCTTCAGAGGCGCTTCTTGGATTAGGGTCGATTCGTTTTGGCTCGCTTAGTGTAGCTGGAGTCTCTCTTGTAGCCGCGACTTGCGAGGGTATGCCGCTTAGGACTAACTGAGCAGATTGCGTAACTGTTTGTACTGATGGCGTCCGTAAAATACTCCCTGAGTCTGGCTGGTATGTAGATGCACTTAAAGTCCTGTCTCCCGCATAACTAATTGTCCTATCAGTAGGGCCGAAAGGACTGGATTGGGACTGGGAATTGCTATTTAGCCATTTGCGCTGTTCTGGTTCAGTAGACTTAGAGATTGAAACATCACTGCCCGATCTTAGTGAACGATCGACGCTGGCTCTAACTTCAATACCCCCTCTATCCGCTTGGATCGGTGAGGTATATGGATATCGAGACTCCACCTTTTCTACTGATGAGCTCACAATCGGGCTGATGTGATGATTATCTCTCCTGACAGGCTCTGCGGCAACGCTAGCATCTGGGGATCGGGCAGTCTGAGTTGCCTCGTTTGTACCTCTCCTTCTCGATCCTGGAGAGGGAGGAACGCCTCCCGATGTCCCTTGTTCATCGTTAGATTTGGCCACCGTTTTGGGTGTGCAGCCAGGGCAACTACAAGCCTCGCCATGTTGAGCTTCAGTATTTTTCGTCGGACTTTTCTCCCGAGTGAACCGGAGAAGACTAAGTAGATTTAGGGTGTGTTCTCTAGGTGGCATATGGGTGATACCATCAATCCTAGCAAAGCTTTTTTAGGTTTTTTGCAAATGCTTTAACGTCGACCGTACTTTCATCCAGAGGATCCACCAAATGTTTAGTGACAAGTTCGTTATCTACCATGTACTCCAATTCCCCTCCGAAGAATTGGGCCCATTCGATCAGACTACTCTTTGTAGCTCCCTCAGAAGTGGCGACTGCCTCTATTATTCCCTTTAGCCTCGCCACCGTCCAGGCTGCCTCTTCTGGGCTGGACTTTAGGGCCGCTTGGTAAATCTCGTGAAGCATCGCCCTATATGGAGCTGCAGCAAGAATCCACAGCCGCAGAGCCGAATGAGGTTTAAGCAGTTCTTTCCGTTGCTCCGTTATTAGATCTTTAAGAGCGGCAGTGACTTCACTGCTGTCCAAAACGCTTAATGTGGCCCCAAACATGGGTGCCAATTGTTCGATGGTCAGTTTTGATCCATCTCTAAATTCGCCTAAAATCCTCCGAAAACTAGCTGACTCTTGTTCCCCCATGATTCTTCCCCCTGCGAGTATGGCCCCAGCAAAAGTCTTGACGGAAACGTTACGACTGGCAGCCTCCCTTGCCCCGCCATTTAAAAGAGCCGCTACCTGATCAGCCGTTGCCTCTATGACAGAAGAACCGCTCTGGTGTCCCATCAGATGGAGCGGCTCGCCTGGCTCTCTATCAGGAAAAACTAATTTACCGCGCTTTATCAGAATTAAATCTCGTGCCGTGGTCGAGTTGACGATAGCTGCATGACATTCTGTAGGTAAAACGTTTTCAACTCTTGTTGAGGTCCCCATGATACTACTCCTCATTGAATGGCTGTTGAGCCTGTCAGATTTAGTGTTGGTCAAAACAATAGCGGAAGAATGCACTTAGTGCAACTAGGTTGCGATAAGTTATTGTGGAAGTTTATTAGAAGAGGCATTCCAAGTATGTACTACCTGGTACATGGTAGAGTTTAAGTATAATGATTTGAGTCAGTTCCGTCCGTTAATTTGCCCCTGTGAAAATACCGACAACAACACCCTCAGTTCTTGTCTCGCCTCTCCCGAGATAGTTACCGACAATGCAGGAACGTGGTAGAATGCTAGAGATGAGGGAGAAAGTTACACCAGAGCGGTTGCGAATATTCATGCGGGAGATCTCCAGACGTACCCAGGGGGAGGGATGTGTGTATTTTACAGGGGGCTCAACTGCTCTCTTGTTAGGCCTCCGTGAGCAAACAATCGATGTTGATATAAAAGTAGATCCTGAGCCTAGGGGTATCTTTGAAGCCATTGCCAATCTTAAGAATGAACTCAGCCTTAACGTTGAGCTTGCGTCACCTGATGATTTCATTCCCGCTCCGCCCGCGTGGCAGGACCTGGCGACGCCGATCGAGAAGATAGGGAGCATCTCATTTTTTCATTATGATTTATGCATGCAAGCCTTAGCGAAAATAGAGCGTGGATTCAGTCAGGATTTAGCCGACGCACGCGGGCTTGTTGAGAAAAAATTTATAAGCATAGAAAATTTAAAGAAAAGATTCGCCCAGATTGAGGGCCGATTTATTCGATATCCTGTTATCAACCCCGATGAATTCAAAGCAAAGCTCGAGGCTTTTATTTCCTCTTTTAGCGAGGAGCTCCATGACCAGTAAAGAGGTGCTAGATCCCAAGATTCCTGGCAGCGATATTGTAGCTAAAGGATTGGAGGATATTAAAAGCCAGAGAATCACGGCATATTCTCTCTTACTGCAAGTCGCGGCGCCTCGTCTTAGGCGTCTCGATATAGAAATTCCTAGCCTCCCGGGCCTCAAGAATCCGGAGGATGTCCCTTACGAGCATCAGCTCTACGAGCTAATAAAGGGCGCTGGTGGACACGGACTATACAACGCCCTGTGTAGCCGAATCGCGAGTTTCGCGTCTTCGTTGGAGGCGCGTAAGTCGCGCACCGAAAAGAGTTAAGGACCCGATATCTTCTCCGTTGAATTGTTGTCCAATGCGCTACTCGTAATAGGCACCCTTTGCCTTACCGCTTATGTACTGAAATCCAAATGCTATGCGCGGTGCATGGCCATCTGATAACGGCGGTAGCGCTCCTTCGGGAAACCAACCAATCTCAGTGGTTTCATCAGATGGTGATGGATTACCGGTGACAATTTCTGCGTGAAACAACAAATGTATAAACTGATTGTCTTTCCAAGGGTAATTTATGTATTCGTATCGCAGGGAACTCCAAACCCCGAGAAGCTCTCTTATCTGTACAACGTACCCAGATTCCTCCTGGCATTCACGTATAGCGCATTCTTGTGGAGTTTCTCCAAGGTTTTGGCAGCCACCGGGCAGCGCCCAAAACCCATTATCTGAACGGCGAATCAACAAGACTTGATTCTTCGAATCGGTGACAAAAACATCGCAACCACAAAATGGAGTGACTGGTTTAGGCATATTGATTTAGCAGTACCACGTTTAAATGAATTCAGCAAAGTACCTTCGGTAATCCTCTTCAAGGGAACTAGCTAACGAATCAACAACCCAAGGATAGGAAAACCAATCACTTTTTTGTAAGTAGTTGACGTGCGGTAGTGGGCCGATGATGTTTCTGGCGCGATTGACCAAAGTCGGGCCGAGATGCGTGGTTAGTGACGCCACGCTGGGTTTTCTAGAGTCCAGGCGGAGCGGGCAAGAGCGACCTAAGTCGCGAAAAATAGCATTTCACATACATCCCACCTGCTCCGTCTCTGTGGAAGCGGATTTTAGAAGTCATCAGGCGCGGGCTCAAATGAGTCGTAGGAGGGTAGTTCATCGAGAGCCTCGGTGGTGTCGATGAACGTAGGGATC
Organism: Bdellovibrionota bacterium; assembly: GCA_044356215.1. GTDB lineage: Bacteria > Bdellovibrionota_C > UBA2361 > UBA2361 > OMII01 > OMII01. The sequence goes on from JBIKWQ010000043.1 coordinate 29,286, forward strand.
GGTGGAGGCGCTCTAAAGTCAGCGATCCCCTGCGACTTCATGATGTCCTTGATTGAGTGTTCGTCTTGAATGAAGGCGATGATACGCATCTGTGCTTTGCATTTGGGG
>JBIKWQ010000102.1:0-8529 GCA_044356215.1 Bdellovibrionota bacterium
TCTGAACTTCTGAACTTCTGAACTTCTGAACTTCTGAACTTCTGAACTTCTGAACTTCTGAACTTCTGAACTTCTGAACTTCTGAACTTCTGAACTTCTGAACTTCTGAACTTCTGAACTTCTGAACAAGCCAAGCGCCGTAGATTATTGGTGTGATGGGTGAAATATTAAATTATTGCATTTCACAGACGAAATGCTATTTAATATCTATGGCCGCCCAGCGACTTAAATTGCCGACCTCATTGTACAAATTAGGAAGATTTACATTCAAACAGGCTAAGGAAGCAGGACTTTCTCAATCAGCAGTCGTGAGACTTACCAATACAGGTGTCATTGAAAAGATTAGCCGAGGTATTTACGAGTCCAGTGAGCGACAGCTAGATCCTGCCACCAGAGATTTTGCAGTGGCGTGTATCTCCTTGGGTGAAGAGTCAGTGATTGGAGGTCTCAAGGCTCTGTTCCATTACGGACTTGCTGAGGAGGTGCCAGCCAAATTGTGGGTCCTGGTACCTCCAACAACGTATCGTACCGCCCGGCAATATCGGCTTGTCCGTACCAAAATAGATCTGAGGGTAGGAGTCGAGCGACATGCAGACTATAGAATCACGTCGTTGGAGCGCACGATCGTTGATACGTTTATTTTTTCCTCGAAGCTTGGAGAAAAGCTCGCATACCGAGCAGCTTTGAGAGCGATTCGCGAGAAAAGGACTACTCCTGACAAACTGTTTAAGATGGCGCATAAGCTAGGTGTTACCGAGAGGTTGGCGGTGCATGCTCAGGCTCTCTTTGGAGGGCTTGAGGCGTGAGGGATCCGAAGAAGCAAGGTATTTGTGTTTAGGGCGGGTTTGGGTGAGGTGCTTAAAGACGTATCAAAAGCGCAAGTAATACATCTGGACCTTGGGATAGGGGACGTCATGAGCGGAGAGGCGAGAGAAGTCCCGCTTCTGTTAACCGATGATGAGTGCCGGGGTAATGTATACCCATGTGAAGTAATTGTTGCAGAGAAGCTTCACTCTCTCATTACTCGGGCAGTAGGCAATAGTCGTTCCAAAGACGTTTTTGATATCGCGTATCTTGCAGAGAGGATTTCAATTAAGGAGCTTAAACGTGCACTCACTGACACCTTTAAAACAAGAGGTGACCAGTTGCCGCAAAACCTGTATAGCGCTATCCAGTCCATAGATACTTTAGTGCTTCGTCGCGGCTGGGCCTCAGCCGTGGCCTCCGTTGGTAATTTCCAGTCTTTTGACGAAGCGGTAGCGACGGTCTTGGAGATGGTGAGACGTCTATGAATGGGAGCGCTGTTGTCTGAGAGGAAGTGAGCCGAGAATGAATCTCCTCTCGAATATTAACCTATTTGGTTATTCAGATGGTGCTCAAGAGACGAACCTGCTTTTAGGGAGATATGCCACTGGATTTATCCATATGAGCACCAAGCTGCAGAATCATATTATTGCGCTGGCTCACCTGCACCGTTAAATATCTTAATGATAATAGGTGCTTAACGAGCAGATTATGCTCACCATGAAGCGACACTGCCCAAAACCTCGATAAGTGAAGATCAGAGTGTATCTATCGCTCTGTTGTGGTTTTTTAAGGGTTTTTAAGGGTCGTGGCAGGCACCGCTAAAGACATAGGCTCGGCGACAAAACAGCCGCAAAAAAACGACACTGCCGTGTCAACCAGCACTCGTGTATCAAACGAGCGCGGAGCTGAGCTTGAAAGATGGCGCGAAGCCAAGAGGTCGCTTGTGTTTTCAAGCGATGTCGATGGCGCTTATATCGATCTCTATAAAGCGGCTAAGCAAGATATATTAAAGCTCCGACTAAAGGACTCAACTGATGAAGCGTACCACCGTGCGGAGTTGCAGCGGATACTAAAAGACGGGGGGACGTTAGTCCTGGATCTCCGTGGGGCCTATCCTAAACTCATAAAAGAGTGGAACTCTCTTTACGACTTTGATGCTGCTGGTAAGGGTGTGCAGCAGATCTCAGAGAAACTGGTGATCATAGCCCTAGCAGATAAATATGCGGAGCCACCCCCGGAATCTGTCACCTCACGGTCAGCAAAGTTCTATGACCAGAGTAAAGCTAAGCAGATTGATCCGCTTGATGAACTAAAAATAAAAGCAAGCTCAGAAGGCGCTAAAAGTGTAAATCTTTATCACGATGCGGATCCTAAGACATGGCGGTACGAGCTGCTTGGAAGTACCAAAAAACCCGGTGCCCTAATCGAAGCGATGAAAAATGGTGCGTCGCTAGAGATTCAAAACGCGCCACTTGACCAGAGCTCTCGAGGTGGCGCGTACGATCCTGAGTTAGCGAACCTTTTACGACAGGTGGCGGTCGAGCGAAGGATAATGAATAACGGTGAGTGGGTCTATGCGGGCGATAGTTTTAAGTTAGTGCTTACACAGTCAGAAGTCAGCGCTCCTCGTCAATTACACCTTCAGGGAGAGAACGAGACTAAGCATCAGGATGACCGAGCAGGGAGGCTTTCTACATTTTACGTTAACCGCCACACCGTCGGGATGTTATTTAGCCGCACCGTTATCAATAGCAGCAAGGGAAAAATAGCGGTTAAAACGGGGCTTCTAGATATCGTGCCAGATAAGATGCAATCCGCACCGATAAAATTTGTTATCACTGAAGACCTCCCAGTAGGCAAATGGAATAAGCTCTTATCTCACCCGGTTTTTCAAGATGGCGAGCGAGCTAAACCTATAATTGCCGTTAGATCCGGGGTCTTGGTGCCAAAGAGGTTTAGAGATCTGCAAAGCGATAAATTAAAAGCTGAATCAGGCTTTCGCACCAAGACAACTAATACCCCAAGGCTGACTCCGTTAAGTGAGATCTCTAATGCCATAGATACAGAAAGCAATGTTGTACATCTAAGAGGTGAACTCGACCTCGCTCAGTCCGCATTGAAGCTCGCGCTGAACGGTAAGGACCCCATATATCTTCAAATGACTCCGTATCGAAGCGACGAAGAGTTGTGGGAGTCGGTTCAAGTCAAAGTAGATGGTGAGAGGAAGATAGTCGTCCCAAAGATGAGTGCGGCGTTAGAGAAGCTTAGAAGACCAGATGGAGTTGTGGTCTTAAGCGGTATCGACAGTAGAAGTGCTCTCTTTAAGGAGCAGCCCGGATTGCTCGCGCCTGAGCCGTATCTCTTGGTTCACGGCAAGGTAGTCGCAATTAACGGTAAATTAATACTTGTTGAGCGCGCTTCTGATGGGCAACCGGATGCGAAGCCGCTTAGTAGCGACCTGATTAAGAGCCATTTAAAGATAAACAATAAGCTACTAGAGAAGCTAAAGGCATTCGAGCAAGCCCTGACATCAATACCACCGCACTTTGGAGCAGTTGATAAGGAGCTTTATCCGAATGCTCCGAGAACTAACTTAAATAAGTTAAAGCTTTTGATTGCCGAGTACCGAGAGCAAAAGGATTGGGCAAAGGCGGCTGATCTTGTGTTTGGCGGTGATTACGGGCTCCATCCAGAGGCACGAGCATTTATTCTGGTACAGGCAAGGAGGATATTCCTCGATGCCGATTCCTCTGAGACGCCGGCGATTAGCGCCAAGGTAATTACAGCGGTTCAGAATAGCTCTGGAGAGCTTGCTGAATCGTCTTCTCATATGTGGAGGCTATTAGATTCCCTTAACGGAGCCGCCTTAGCCAAGGTCGGAGTGTCTGAGAAATTTACCGCTAAGGTAAATGAGCATAAAGGTGCTTGGAATGAGATTAAGCGCTCGCTGTGCGCATTCTCAGAGGGTGAACTCAAGGTTATGTATAAGGAGCGCTTTAGTTTTACCGAGGATATCTCACAAGAGAGCGCTATAAGTATTAGCTCTGCTGCCGATGCAGAAATCAGCCCCTGGACCCAGATGCGAGATACCGCGATAAATCTCCTTACGCGCAAAGGGATCCGCCCGCAGGTGCTCTTTCTTCAAGGCGCTCCTGGAAGAGGAAAGAGTCACCTTATTCGCGATATTCGAAGCGAGCTCAGAGACTCGAGATCCATGTTTGGACCGATCACGGCTAATCCGGATATGGTTTTTAAGTCAGAGGAGCTAGATAAGCTCCTAAAGGATTGGAGAACTTCTAAGGGTGGCGTCCTGCTGATCGATGAGGGAAATCTCTTACCTAAACACTTCTGGGATAGGCTTCGTGAGGACCTTTTAGCAGATCTATCTAAATCCGTAGTTTTCTCTGGCAATGAGACCTTTCAATCTGGACGTGAACCGATTGCCCTGGCGGAGGAGCTGGGAGTCACTTTGTTCTTTGAGCAGTTCTCACAGAAGGAGAAGCGCTCAATGATAGATAGCTATACTGCAGGGATAGAGGAGCACAAAAGTGTAGGAGACCTAATCTTAGAGCTCACCAATTTTCTAGAGAACAACCAATTCACCAAGAGCTTTACCCCGCGAGACCTCCAAGAGGTGTGTGATTGGGCTAGATTCTTCGGTAGCTCTCAACAAGAAGTGATAACGCACATCTGGCGTGTATATTCACCGGCCTTTACTCGTGAGCAGCAGGAGAGTCTTAATGTGTTTATAGAGCTCCGTTACGGGTTTTCTCCAGCTAAGGCTATTAAGGAAATAAAGGGTGCATTTAATCAAAACTACGTCGAGAGAATGCGCCAAAACGGCTTTGTCCTTCGTGACGAGTCGCTAGGAGTTGCTACGGAGCTGGCGCAGATAGTAGAGCTCTCGAGAAAGCGAGGAGAGCAAGATATACCTGAAGGCGGCAAGCGCGGAGTTATTATCGAGGCCGAATCCGGGTGGGGTAAGGATTTCACGGCTGTAAAGACCCTTGAGGCGCTGGGATTTGCCAGGGGTAATATCGTCGACGATGAGGTAACTGATCTCCCGCCAAGTGGCGCCAAGCGTTACTATGCGATAAACGCCGAACTTGATTTCACAACACTTCAAAAGACAATTAAGCGAGCGGCTAAGGAAGGTGCGGTGTTAATTATCCGCGAAGCGAACGCGCTTGATGCGGGAATTTTAGAGGCGCAGGTAAACGATATCCTTACAGGAAACGTGGAGGGGGTTCATCCAGCGTTTCTTACCGTAATGACGGTAAATTCAGCCGACGTAGAGAGCATGTCGGCGTTTAGCTCAGCGCTTTTATCACGGGTGCACCACATAAAAGCGCGTCCGCACAGCCGAGAGACCCTTGAAGAGATGGTGGCGATAGCAGAGCCAAATCTAGACAGAGATATAATCTCAAAGATAACCGGGCTCCATCTTTATTTAAGAGATGTCGTAGGAGAGGGCGGTAGGAGACCAAATACCCGAGATCTTTTAAGGGCCGCGAGTGAAGCTCTAAAAGGAGATGACCATTGGCGACTTTCCGTTGTTGATTCTTACCTGTTTTATATAGAAAACGGATTAAAGGGTAATAAGGCTATAACTGATTCATTAAGATTCCTTTCTAGTGGTGCCAATGAGTACGTTCCCCGTTCCGACGTGGTTCCTGCACGGGTCATGAAGGCGCTGGCGCAGGTTGGGTTGCCTAGCTATATCGGGGAGATAAATTTCGTGATTGATCTAACTCTTGATCAACATATTGGGGACAGGTTCAATCCAGGATCCGCCAAAAGGGGGGCTGATGGAAAATTTAAAGCCAAAACCGGCTCAGAGAAAGCGCATACGATCGCGATATCGCCTCAAGCGATTAAGTCGGGTAGGTGGCCAGAAGTAATTCTGCATGAAGTCAGGCACGCCTTAAATGATTGCGGAGAGGGAGTTTACTTTGGAGACCTGGAGCAAGATATAAAAGACTTAAGAAATCAGGCTAGTTTCGCCGACCTTGTGCCGGGTTCAAGGTTAATGGAGCTAACCCCAGAAGAGCAGGGCATGCTAAATGGAATAAAAAATCGAACAGCTCACCTGACGAGCGAGCGTGATTTTAGATTGCTGATGGCAGTGATAGCGAAGACTGATGATGAAACTTTCAGTAAACAATTGTTAAGCGACCATGTTTCGTCAAGAGGAAACGCAGTGTTGGACGTGGCGTCTAAGCACTTCGACATAATCCGGGAGATCTCAACCTGTTTTGCCAAGAGAAGCTTTGGTGGTGAGTTTCCATCCAGAGCTGAGCTGCACGCTAAGCAGGTGAGATTAACAGAGATAGTGGCTGAGATATTAAAGGATTATCAGAAACTGCCCGAGGATGATAAGCAGGGCATTGAGTCCGACCCAGTTGATTCTCCTATCGAGGATAACTACGACCCTCAAGAGATGCTACGAGATCTAGAAAAGAGCTTTGGGCTTCCACAGGGCAGCTTATCCGGTCCAGAAAGCGTAACACATGAATCAGGAAAATCTAACTCATCAAGTAGCCGAGATAATATCATAGCTCTTAAGGATCCCAAGTCTAAAACAGAGCTATCTAAAACCCCCGAGCTAAGCGAAGAAGACAAGAGAATAATTCTAGCGGCTCAGTCGAGAGCTTCTCAAGCCGACTCATCCCCGTGGCAGTGCCCAAAAGAGCTCTGGGAAGAGTTAGTTTCAGAGTGGAGCGAAACCAGTGTCAGTAACGGGAGAAGATCTGATCCTCATGGAGCATTCCAGATAGAAGAGGTTTTTAGCGGTGTGAGGCCAGAAGATGCCAGGTTTAGTCCAGGAGCGGATGTTGATAGAGAGCGAAAAGTTATCCGCATCGTTGACCTAAACTCGCGGCTGACGAGAGACGAGTTGGGCCTTTTTCAAAAGTTGTTTGCTCTTGGATTTACCGTGGCTTTGGGAGGCCGCGAGCCAGTAAGTAGCTGTGTAGCCCTCTGTATTCAAGAGGGACAAAAGGTAGGAAACACTCTTGCAAAAGGCGAAGTCGAGAATAAGTTATCTCCAGCGGAACGGAGATGCTCTGAAGTTTTAAGCATAGAAGAGCTTAAAAGCCATCTTGAGGCCGTAGCGGCGTATGCGGCTATAACAAAGGGTGTTGAGCTGTTAGAGAAGAAGAGAGCGGGGGAAGATATCTCGTCAGCCAAGAAGATTGTGTGGCCAACCCTGCAAGATGCATCAAAGACAGATAAGCTGGTTCTGGAATACCTTGAAGATAACGAAAGCTTAATGTCAAAGCTTCGTGAGCTGACTAGGGATTTAAAAAAGAGCGAGGGGCAGACAGAGATTGAGCTTTACATGAGGCAGCTTGAAGCCGAGCTGGGGCAAAAAGAGGAGCCGGAAGATGATAAAGTGCCAAAGGACGACGAAGAGATGGCTCAGATGGCTTTAGAGTCTTACAAATATGATGAAAATACCGGAGTCTCCACGTTTGTAAGGCCTAGAGGAGTTTCAGATGTAAAACTAATGAGGGCGCTGAATAAGTATTTCAGGAAACAGTATCCAAATTATAAAAGAGATGCGATTTATGATAACGACATTGACTGGTATGATAAGTTACCTACGAATTTTCCGGATCATTGCCACCAAGGACGTGACTACTCTCCAGATATCCCTAAATCGAGCCGAACTATTACTATCACCGCTTTAGTATCAGGAACAACGGGCAAGAATAGGGACGATCAAGAAAAAATTCTCAAAGCCGTCGGCCTCTCATTCTCCGATCCAAGAGATATAGCCCTAGCAGCAGCTCTGCATGCCTGTAAGTATAATGGAGAAGACCTGTTTAAAGACAAATGGGTACGCGGCTCTGTCCCTGGGTTCGCGCTGTTCACCTTTGACTGCGGCGGTGTCCTCGTCGACAGGTACGTCGTCGTCGGCGTCGACGCCTACGGTCATGTCGGTGCGTCTGGCTCGCCTCTCTCCCCGGAATTAAAAAATTGATAGTTGATCATTGGTTTCTTGATCCCCTCCGGACTTCGCCAAGGCTACGTCTGACAAGCCTCAGGAGGGGTTGGGTTTTTGATCATTGGTGCTTTGATCGAATTTTTTTAGCTTTAGCTGAAGACGTTGACATGGTATCTTTGACATTACCTCGGGTAATGACAAGGCGGCTAAGGCTTCCTTGCTCCCAAGGGCTGTTCCCACAGTAACAACTGCAAAGTAAATTTTGCAGGAACTGCCAGAGTCATTGCGTCCAGATGAGAGGCGGCGTTGCCGCCTCTTTTAGATTCAAAGAGCGTGCAGAACTGTGATGGGAGCAGCAATTCTTGTCCAGGCCGAGGGAAGGTCAGAAAAACCCTCCCTGCTGCGAAAGCGGATCTTGCGTCGCTCTTCAATTTTCAGGGCGGGGAAAAATCCTCCCTGTATCGCGGCGGATACACGTCCGGTTTTTCCCCGCTCTGAAAATCGAATATCAACTCAATCTCCGCTTTCTCGCGACGGGTGGGTTTTGCTGACCTTCCCTGGTGGGGAACTTGCTGGTTGGTATCGGACGATGTCAAGGTCGTGAAGCTTAGCTAACGGCACCACAACCCCTCCAAATAAAATTCAGCCGTGAGAAACGCGTAAAGGCGCTCAAACGGTGGTGGGTCCGTAAGGGCTTGGGCAAAGAGGGCGGCTCTGTCCCTGGGTTCGCGCTGAACACCAATGACAACAACGGTGTCAACGTCAACAGGTAC
>JBIKWQ010000001.1:0-92310 GCA_044356215.1 Bdellovibrionota bacterium
AGAGCAGACCACGAGGTGCCGTTCCATTTGGCGATGTAGTTTACTGTTGTGCCACCTGCCGTCGTGAAACCACCCCCCGCATAGAGGTTTCCGCTTGAGTCAACGGTCATGGCGGACACATCGCTATTCATCCCCGTTCCCAGCGCAGACCACGAGGTGCCGTTCCATTTGGCGATTCGGTTAACAGTTGTACCACCTGCCGTCGTGAAACCTCCCCCCGCGTATAGGTTGCCGCTTGAGTCAAGGGTGAGGGCGGACACCCAACCATTCATCCCCGTCCCCAGCGCAGACCACGAGGTGCCGTTCCATTTGGATATGGTGTTATTGCCTACGTAGAGGTTTCCGCTTGAGTCAACGGTCAGGGTCGAAACATAGCCCGACCGGTCTATCCCCAACGCAGACCAACTGCTACCATCCCACTTAGCAAATTGAGGCACTGGTGTGCCACCTGCCGTAGTGAAATCTCCCCCCGCATAGAGGTTGCCGCTTGAGTCAAGGGTCAGGGCGTACACATCACTATCCATCCCCGTCCCCAGCGCAGACCACGAGGTGCCGTTCCATTTAGCTATATTGTTAACTGTTGTGCCACCTGCCGTCATGAAATATCCCCCCGCATAGAGGTTTCCGCTTGAGTCAAGGGTGAGGGCGTACACATTACTATTTATCCCCGTCCCCAGCGCAGACCACGAGGTGCCGTTCCATTTGGCGATTTGGTTAACTATTGTCCCACCTGCCCTCTGGAAGAATCCCCCCGCATAGAGGTTTCCGCTTGAGTCAACGGTGAGGGCGTTTACAGTGCCACTCATCCCCGTCCCCAGCGCCGACCACGAGGTGCTGTTCCATTTGGCGATTCGGTTCCGGGTCGTACCCCCTGCCGTAGTGAAAGATCCCCCCGCATAGAGGTTGCCGCTTGAGTCAGTGGCGAGGGCGGACACATCATCTTCTAGGAAAACTGATGTTTAAATTATTGCCGGTACTGTTAACCTCCAAAGAGTATGATGTACTATGGAGTACTGAGGCTGCAGCACTCACCATATCAAGAACTCTACAAACGGTCTTGTCATCGAATCCAGCCAATAGCGGCTGCACTAAATCCGCAATTTTTAATCCAACAGATACACCTTGAAGTACAACACAGTCGTGTGACTCATCGCCTATCTGCTTGGCAATATCTGAGGTACGCACTACTCTATTCAACGCTTTGGATAACATCGCATGGCCATCTTGCGGCGACTTTGTCTGCCGGTCTTCAATTTCTGCTCTTTGAGATAAGTATAAAATTAAGGGTTCTCCTACAGCAACTTTAAAATATGCTGAAGAACCGTCTGGATTAGATAGGATGTCTTTTGCTGACGTGAGTTGCTTCTCCGATCGATCCATGTACTGCTTACCTCGAATAATTCGCAATTGAAAATTTACTTCTGCAATTCTAACAAACTGAGGTTCTTAAGCAAATAAATGCTGGATAATGTTTAGGGTTAAGCCGCGGATGGTGGTATCTGCGGCTTCAAAAGTCATCGGGGGAAGATTGAATTTGCTGTGAAGCCATAACGATATAACATAGTAGTGTCCCGATCCGCCCATCTCGGCGATTCGGACAATCTTTGGGTTAGCGCACACCATTGCGTTACTCAACTACAACGATAATGGCTAACAAAATCGCACTGTTTCGCCGCTATTGTGGAACTGACACATCTAGCGATTTTGTGTAGCTGGGCAGATCCGCTCAGCTAAGACTTTATGGATGAAACGGAGCTGCATGAACTAAGGCTTTTTAGAGCTTAGTATGGCGACAGGATTAACCGATTTGCCGTCTACCCTCACCTCAAAGTGAAGGTGGGGGCCCGTTGCTCGTCCACTTTCTCCGACAAAACCAAGTATCGTCCCTGCCGATACTGAGTCTCCGACAGAGACTCTACTCGCCCAGCAATCAGCATAGAGGGTAGTAACGTCCTTGTTATGCCTAACTCCAACTACCCGGCCAAGCCCGGGCGTGGTTCCAGAGAAAATAACATGCCCAGCGGCTACTGCTCTGACAGCACTGCCTGCTGGAGCTGCAAAATCAATCCCATCATGGAACCTCTTTTTACCATGCAGAGGATCTGCCCTAGTCCCGTACTCGCTGGTTATTATAGCATTTACAACAGGAGGAATTATTTTAGGCCCAACTCCAGGATTTGCTCCTTTCATGAAGAACACTGCTGTTAGTAGGGCCTCAGCGGGGCTCATGGACTACCCCTCTTTAGCCACTACGACACTTCTACTAACCCAGGCCTCTTCCCCGCGTGGGGTGCTTACCTTTAACCACTTATCTGTCCCATCAAGGGCCATAAGAGTAGTGTCTTTTCCGACTTCTAGAATGCTAGCGGTTGTTCGGTCCGCTCCTTTACGTAGATGCGCCTTATCCGTTGTAACAATCACGGGGAATGGAAACGTCTCTGATGCTTCTACTCTAACACTCGAAGCTTCTCTTGCCTGAGAGATGCTCTGCACAGTATCAACAAGCCCGGATACGATACGCTTTAAGAGCTCTACCTCTCGCTCTAGTTTACTATCTTGTTCAACTACTGGCGGCTCAGTCACGACAGCAGGAGCTTGTGCTATTACGTCTGGTAGTACAGGAGTTATTTGTGGTGTTTTATGAGTCCCTGAGAGCCATATTACTGATGTACAGAGCAGGCCAGCGCCGATTCCTGAGATAAACGCTAGTCCCCGCGACGAGATCCCCCCATGTCTAAGCCTAGCTATCGAAAAAGCTGCCCTTGAGGTTTTAGCTTCTCTTGGATCAACACCTCTAGCACCTTGATAGATCTCATCTAGCTCGTCATCCTCATCGATTAAATACGCCGGGTGAATCAGTACCATTTTGTCTCTCCTCCAATTAATTGTCGTTACCAATAGAAACTAGGTCGTATTGATCTCTCTTTACTCCCTTTACCTGAATGATGTCCTTTACCAGCCGCTTTGCTCCTCGCTTCTCCATGTAGACCAGCACATTTACTGCCTCTGCTATCATAGCCCTGAAGGGAGTTACGCCTGCTTCCTGAACCAACTGCTCTAATCGCAAAAGCCCCTTCTCCGCCGAGTTTGCGTGCACTGTACTAACTCCCCCAGGATGTCCTGTGTTCCAGGCCTTAAGCAGGTCAAGAGCCTCTGAGCCTCTAACCTCACCAATTACCACCCTGTCTGGACTAAGCCTTAACGTGTACTTAACCAAGTCCCTTAGCGAGGCTATCCCTTCCTTTGTATGAAGATACTCAACGTCTCTCGCTCGGCACTGTAGCTCTTGGGTATCTTCAAGAATGACAATTCTATCGGTTGTCTCTTCAACTACTCGTAGGAGCGCATTTACGAAGGTGGTTTTGCCTGAGTCAGTTCCTCCCACTACTAATATATTCTTTCGTGATAGCACCGCCTCTCGCAGCACTTTAAGACCCTCTGCTGAGACAACTCCTTGAGAAAGTAGATCCTCAAGGGTAAAGATTCTTACCGCCTTCTTTCTGATAACGAATATGGGGGACTTAACTAGTGGAGGAATAACTCCCTGGAAGCGTTCCCCTGTAAGAGGCAGCTCTGCGGAGATAGCCGGCCTACTCTCATTGCAGACATCCCCTACTCCATACGCGACGGCATAAATTGCTCTCCTAGCGTTCTCTGGTGATATCGATACAGGCGATTGGAATTTTCCATCACCTAATCGATTGCCCCAGATCGATCCATCTGAGTTTAGACGAATCTCACTAATCTGCTCATCACGAAGCAACGTCTCTATTCCTGATCCCAGCGCGGAAGTAAGGAGCTCACTTAATCTAGTTTGGTGCTGCATAGTGCCTATTACACCTCCTATTACTGTACGTAGAGATGTCCTTGCCTGGCATCTCTTAACCTGGCTCGGGCCTCTTTTAACTGTAAGGCCCCGGCCACAAAGGTTTCGGCCTGCTCACAATCAAATCCAAGATGATTCACAAGACTAAGTACAACGGGCTCTGCTGCTATTAGTTCCTGTATTGAATAAATTCCTACTAGCGCCTCTAGTAAAAGATTTATCTGATAAGTCGACATTCATATCCTCTTCTTTCATTTAAGGAGGTTTCGACTATATGCTGATTCGCGTAAGGGCGTTGGGGACCGTGACTGGGGCCTTAAAAGGCCTCGGGGTAGGCGTCGATGCGCTCTAAATCCTGCCCCTCTGAGATGCTAACGAACATTCAAAATCTTGTAGTTGCGTCTAACTTGTTCCACGACGGAACGAGAAAATGAGTGCTGATTGTGATTTTCATTTTTGATCAATATCGAAATCTTACGATTAGCTAATGCGTTTTGACGCGATTACAAGATGCTTATTTGGGAAATTACAGTCATCTCCAAGTATCTGCTTAGTTCTTACGTTGAAGTATCTTTGGAGTATTGGAAGTGTTGCATTCAAAACTTCAGTTTCTGCAAAGGTAAGAACCGCTTGTCCATTTGAATTTAAACTCTCATTGAGGTCTGCAAGAAAGCCTTCTCTTGCTGTAAACGGGATATTAAAATTAAACACTATCGCTAGATCAAAGGAACCTTTGATCTCCCTCGGAAGGTCTGCAAGAAACTTTGGGATCGCGTGCTCATTATCAAGAATGCCAGCTGAAACTGCTTTTTGTAGCTCCACTTCATCAGGATCAATCCCGAAAACCTCTGATGCCCCAAGATTCCGAAAAACTTCTATGTAGCGACCATCGCGGGTACCAACATCCAATACGGTCATATTCTCAAAAGCTTTCATTCCCAGTCTGCGACCAGTACCTTCTGGTCCCAGCTCCGATGTTAGCTTTACAGACATTGCTTCAAAGAAGGGCAATCCGACAGGCAGCTGCCTGCTATGCGTGTTCACTATCCATCCCCGTCCCCAGCGCAGACCACGAGGTGCCGTTCCATCTGGCGATTCGGTTAACTGTTGTGCCACCTGCCGTGGTGAAACTTCCCCCAGCATAGAGGTTGCCGCCTGAGTCAAGGGCAATAACCGCCACGCCAGAATCAAACCCTGCAGCAAAACCAATCGCCCCATAATCCCCCCCTCCTCCAGCCATACCCCACGCCGAGCCGTTATACTCATACGCGATGGCATTTACTCCACTCTCTCCCGAAACAGCCGCAAGCATCTTCCCCGACTCAAGCGGAACCACAGCAACGCTAGCAACCGATATCGACGGTTTCCCCATCGAAGTAGCCGCGTCAAAAGTAAGTGTACTTGACCCTGAGTTCGTTGTTCGTCTTACTGTAAGAAGGTATCGATCACCCACATCGCCTAAATCTTTAAACGCTGCCGTCCATACCTTGTCGTTACTATCAAGGGCCACGTGCGGCAGGATATACTTGTCACTAGCAGAGGAGCCATCGAGTACTGTCACCGCGCTATCAAACGTGATAGTTGTTCCAGAGATCGTCCCGCGCCGAATCACGATGTCGTAAGTGTTCGCCTCGCTAACCAAGAACACATACGATGTGCCAGAGATAACTTTAAACGCCACTGAGAAATTAGGTGTGTTGTAAGCCAGGTTTCCGCGAGTGGTCCAGGTGGTGGCGTCGGACGATGAAGCGTAATCGATCTGGCTTCCGGTATACCAGAAGACCCAGTGATTGCTTGAGCCTGAATCGTAAAATGTTTTTCTTGCCGCTGGGGTTGTTGAACTCGTTGAAGTCGACGCGCCAACAACCGAAACCTGCGCGTGAGTGCTTGAGATACCTGTGGAAACAAGTAAAGCGATTAGATACACCACTAGCGTAAGCGCCTTTACGCTCCATCTCACACGGGCAAAGAGCCCGCCTGAGCACTGGCTAGTTTGTTGATCGTTTCCGCACCACATCTTCACTTCTACAATCGGCTCTGTATATGATTATTTAAAGCGTTTTTCTTCCTACTTTCGGTGACTACGGGCGTAGAGATTTAGGAGAGCGAGTTGAGCACATCTCTTATTCTCTAGAGCCCGGCAACTTCACCGGTAAGTACAAAGACTTACCCAAGGGTTTAGGATGCTAGTTTGGTGCTGTTAGCTGCTGGGAATTTTTTTTAGGTCGAAGGAGCTGCTTTTAGGGGGAAAACTTAGAGAAACTTAATAGAATTTCGTAAGAATGGTGAGTGGTTCTGAATCCTGATTAATGATCGCTGCATCCAACTTGGTTACTTGAAAGACGACCTTGATTTTCTCACACCCCTCGCCTCTGCGTCCCCTGTGGTTTAATAAGGCTTGCAATCAAAATTCTTTCTCAAATCAGAGATGGCTTTAAATTCTTGCAGCACAACATACCCATCTGATACAGCAATAATTTTCTCTAGATTTGTATTATGAACAACAGAACCAATCGGCTCCCGTCGTTCAGCGGTCCAACCATTTGCTCTCGTCACAGAATATTCAATGGTATCAACTACCGCGGTAGATTCGAATTTACTAAAGGCTCTAACGATTTTGAGTATCTCGTCAACTCGATAGTTCCAATCTAAAAATCTATCGATCCTAGATGGCATGGGCCAGTAGGATCCATTTTCACATTGCGGAGAGCAAGCTTCCCAGAAAAATTCAAAATTACTGAGTAATTTCCTCATTAACAACAATGCAGTCATCTGTGTTCTTGCGGATAATGTTTCAAGATCGTCGTGTTGAGTTAACACTAATCGGGATTGAACTAGTATATCACCTCTATCCCATTCGGATGTGAGCTTATGTATAGAAACTCCAGCGTGTTCGGGGTATTTCAGAATAAGCCACGGCAACGGCCATCTCCCTCGTCCGTAGGGTAAGAAAGTTGGATGGACATTGATACCACGGATGAGTTTCAGATCCAGCGCTGGTATCTTATACGGGTATCCAGCCGTGATGATTAAGTCACAACCTTGCTCAATCAATTCTGTGATCAACTTTGGCGTTGGCTTTGAAAAACTCACTGGACACCCAGCTTCCTCCGCCACTGACAAAATCCTCTTGTTAAAATCCCATATGTTATCTGTGTTTATTGTGTTGATTTGACGAATGTCGTGACCGGTTGCAATCAAGTCTATTAAGCAATCTACAAAAAAGTCATATCCGAAATAGGCTATACGCATCGATCTGCCCCCTCAATTAGTACCAGTAGCAGTTAGAATTTCCCCGGCTGTTTACTTCCTAACATATTTACAAAGGGCTGTCCTCCGGTCCCGTGGGGTATTGGGAGGCAGGCGTAGTACGTAGCACGTACCTCGTCTTACGTTAAACGTGAGACGCCTGTCGCATGTCGAATAAAATATTCAGCACAACAACTCCTAACCCTTCCCCACCAACGCCCGTTCAAAATCCTCCGGAAACTTCATCCCTCTGCGTGTAGTGGCATCCATAAACATCAAAGAAAAAGTTCCCTCAACCGCGACTTTGTCGCGCTCATTTAAGATCCGCTGACGAATCTTAATCACCCGGTCCACTACCTCCACCGAATCGCAGGTAACTTTGATTGTCCCTAACTTAACCTCGCGCTTATACACGGCATCTACGCCGACGATAACGAGCACTTTGCCAGCTCGCATAAGTTCATCATTCGGAAATCCGATCGAGGCTACAAAATCGGCTCGGGCTTGCTCAAATAACGATAAGATCCTGCCGTGGTGGACATGGTCATACTCAGCGGCGATCCACGAGGAATCAACCTGAAAATCGATCGAAAACATAATGCGCAAAAGCAGGCGAAGACGTGAACAGGTCCGCTATCCTATAGCCTTATACCCCTCAAATCCATACTGGTCGGGGTTATTAACTATAAGCGATAAAGCAATTACCTTCGGAACAAAGCGTTTTGTCTCACCAGGAAGATGTCCACCACGCGCGAGATCCCAGAAGTCCTCCTCTCCTGTTCTATTCATCAACTTGTTAATAGCCCCACGGCCGGCGTTGTATGCGGCAAGGGCTAGATGCCAATCCTGAAACGCTATGAACAGGTCGCGCAGGTGCTGCGCGGCAGCCTCTGTAGAACGTTTAAAGTCGGTACGGTCATCGCGGCTGCGGTCAACTTTGAGCCCATAAACTCGCGCGGTCGACTTCATAAACTGCCACATGCCCTTGGCTCCTGCCGGGCTCGCCGCCTTCGTATTTAACCCGCTCTCAACTGCGGCGACTGAAACTAACTCTGATGGAACACCGGCGTCCTTAAGAACTTGAGCCATAGGACCGAACTTGTCGGCGCCCTTGGCTAGGATATCAACCACGGTCCCCCGCTCACGGGTCATATATCTGTCTAGCTCCTGTCTGACCTCAGGAGTCAGCTCTAAATCAACCCTCGGAAGAACCCGGGATGCCTGTGCGTAAAGTTGCTTTGGGGTCTTGGCCGAGGCCTCGAAGATTAACTTCTCGTCTGCCGTTAGACCGGCGGACCTGTTCGAGCCTAGATCACTTGGAGCGCCACGGAAACGTAATCCGCACCCTGTGCTAGAGATCGAAAGCGCTAGAAGAACTATTGGAAGAATTGCCGTCCTAAACGAGGCGCGGATAAAGCCCGCGCTAACGGCTCTCTTAAAAGCAAATTTAATCATAAGTCACCTAAGCTAAACCGTCGCGAAGTACGGTAAAGTCTGGATTTCGACCTAAAGTACAGCCCAACTCGGGCCGCTAGGCAAGATTTCGGAGCTCTTGCAGCGATTAGGCGCACCAGTTACGCATGTAACTAACTGAATATACGTAGAACCACTGAAACCAACCTCTGTTTACGCTGATAAACCAGCAGCCTTAAAAGTCGCTATCTTACTGCCTAAATGATTTATCGTCCCTTCCCCTCAAAAGCTGCATCTTATTTTTCTGAGTCCCTAAGTGTTTCCCGCAGCCCTGGTTGCGGACGGTTTGAGGCATGGTGCCTCTGTCCAAGCACTTATCAAGGGTCGATGTGGGTGTAATAGGTTTTACTATGCGAAGGAATGCTGGTTTGCCAAATCTTAAGCTCTCGAAAACTAAGCTGATAGCTCAGGCTGCCCTCTGCCTTGTGCTTCTTGCAGGTTGTTCAGGTCGCAAGCTCGGCACAGAAGGCAGTTACAAGTGGCTAGAGAACGGCTCATTGGCTTTATCAAGACCTCTTCCGAAAAGAGGAGCGGCCATCAGTAACCAGATCGCCACCTCCGCCCCAGTCTCTAGCCCAAGTAGCAGCACTGAGGCAGCTCAGATCATTATCTCGCGCCGTGATAACACCCTAACGGCTCTCATGCCTGGCAGCTCTCCGGTTACTTTCAAAGCTGAAGGGGCGGCTCTTCTGCCACAGGGCTCCTTTGCGGTTACTATGAAGGAGGAGGCTCCTCTTTGGTACGCGCCTCGCGAATACTTCACGAGCCGCGCCCTTGATGTGCCATCTGAAGGTAGTCGTTCTCGCTTTAGACGGGCCGCACTTGGCAGCCGGGCTATGTACCTCGACAACCAGACCCCGATACACTCCGGCCCGGTTTGGTTGAAAGAGATCGGTGGCTTACGGGTTAAACAGACCGAGATGGAACGGATCTACTCAATGGTCACCGTTGGGACCCGGGTTGAGGTGCGTTAATTAGCACTCCTACGCTATACACCCAGACCTTAATCAGCTAATATCACAAGAGATCGATTTTGATTTGGGTAGAGGGCCGCTTAATCGCCTAACTGCAGGCGATAACTAGCCGAGGATGTAGTATATGAGTGAACAGAAATTTAAGGACTTGGGCGGTGGCCTGGTAAAGAAGAAAGAGCGTCGTGTTGTAGGTCTCTTTATAGATGGCGTAAACCTCGATCGCGCGACCCGCAGATTAAACAAGAAAGTTGACCTTCAAGCTCTGGTGAGAGGTGTTTGCTCTGGCAGCACTCCTGTCGTCGCACGCTATTATACTGTTATTCCTCACGAAGATGATTCACGTCACCGCGCTTTTCTGGATGCGGTTGCTAGGGCCGGGCTATCAGTTATCGTTAAACGACTTCCTCCAAAGGGCATCGAGCGCCAAGTTACCACCGACCTTGAGATGGCCGCTGATATTGTAGCCTTCTCACTCGGCCTCTCCAGTTTTAGTAAAGAGAACGAGTACCTACCGGCCGGATTTGAGGAAGCTAGATCATTCGCGGAGGCCTCAGGAGCAAACCTGCATGGCTCGACGATTCCAACGATCGACCCCGATTCGCTTAAGCCACAGCAACGTGGAACTGGCCCCCTTCTAAAGATCGATGGCGATGTGGCTGGAACTCGCAGATCTGTAGTTGTTCTCTGCCCTAGCCGAGAACTCTCATACCCAATAAGTCTCGCTAAGAATCTTGGCGCCGATACAACCAACGCTGACTTTAGCCAGTTTAATTCGGGTGACATATTAAAATCCGCCGCCAAGTGGATCGACCTATCGGGTTCTGAGACGATCTGGCGCGAATAAACGGGGCTGAAGCTCTACTAAAAATTTCGCTTTTTACCGTCCGTTTCCGATTGACCTTATTTGGCTAGTGCTGAATACTCGGTGCTCTTCTTCGCCGCCGCGCGACAAGTTTTCGTGAGTCTGTAACGATGAAACCTCTCCGTAAGTACAAAGACCGAAACTTATCAAATCAGCAACAACCGATGACTGGCCGAGTACCTCCGCAAGCGTTAGACGCTGAGGAATCAGTGCTAGGAAGTATCTTACTCGACAACCAGGCGATCAACGTTTGTTTAGAGCGAATACGCGCGGAGGATTTCTATAAAGCCGCGCACCAGACGATCTTTGAGGCGATGGCTACGCTCTCAGACAAGCGTGAGCCGATCGATATCGTCACACTCGGACAACAGCTACGCGCGATGGGACAACTCGATGCTGTGGGTGGGGTACAAACCCTATCGTATTTAGCTTCCGCCGTGCCGAACTCAGCGAACGTCCCCTATTACGTCCGCGCGATTAAAGAGATGTCGATTCGCCGCCGTTTAATCCACGAGTCGGGCGATATTATAAACGGTGCTTTCGAGCTCGAAGGAGATATTGAGGAATTTCTTGATGCAACTGAGCAGCGAATACTCGGTGTATCCGATTTCCGCGTTAGTTCATCGTTTCACCGCGTAGGCGATATCGTTCAGGATTCGATCCGAATCGTAGAGAAGCTCTACGACAGCAAGGAATCAGTAACTGGCGTTCCAAGCGGTTTAGTCAAATTGGATAACATGACCGCTGGTTTTCAGGCCTCAGACCTAGTCATCGTCGCGGCGCGACCATCGATGGGAAAAACAGCGCTCGTCTTAGGATGGAGCCAGTTTGTTGGAATCTACAATCGCAAGCCGGTCGCATTCTTCTCACTTGAAATGTCAAAAGAGCAGCTAGTTCTCCGTATGCTCTGCAGCGAGTCGCGGATCAACAACTCAAATGTGCGAACAGGACACCTTTCAGAGCGCGACTTCGCTAGGATCGTTGATGGCGCGAGCCGAATCTCTGAGGCTGAGATATTTATTGATGACACTCCAGCTATCACTATCACTGAGTTAAGAGCCAAAGCACGCAGACTGCACCGCGATCACCAACTAGGGATGATCGTTGTGGACTATCTGCAGCTCCTACGCAGCCCGGCTTACAGCAACTCGCGTGAACAGGAGATCTCCGATATATCGAGATCGCTCAAAGCTTTAGCTAAAGAGCTTAATGTACCGGTGATAGCGTTATCTCAGCTTAATCGATCAGTTGAGTCACGTAACGACAAACGTCCGATGATGTCAGACCTCCGTGAATCAGGAGCTATCGAGCAGGACGCCGATCTAATTATGTTCATCTACCGTGATGAGGTTTACAACAAAGAGACCCCAGATAAGGGAGTCGCTGAAATTATCATAGCCAAACAGAGAACCGGTCCGACCGGAGCTGTGCGCGTAGCCTTCTCGGGTGAGTACACCAGGTTTGATAATCTGGAAGAGAGTGACTTTGGGGTAGTGGATAGCAGCGAGTAGCGGTTTGGCGATATAGGGGTGCATCCCGAAAAAGTCTTGACAAATTCGGGATAGGGGCAGAATATGTCTTAATGCTAAGATCGCTAGCGCCTATCATAAAATCCGACCTGCGAAATAAGATCGTCCTTCTTTCGGGACCACGCCAGTCGGGTAAGACCACCCTCGCCCTTTCCATCGACAACTCACCGGAATACTTGAACTACGACGTTCCTGAGGATCGCTATACGATCATCA
This sequence comes from Bdellovibrionota bacterium, assembly GCA_044356215.1. Classification (GTDB taxonomy): domain Bacteria; phylum Bdellovibrionota_C; class UBA2361; order UBA2361; family OMII01; genus OMII01. Next base: position 12,130 of record JBIKWQ010000001.1, read on the forward strand.
ATCGGAGTTGGAGGAAAGACGCGAACCTTCTCATCTTTGACGAACTTCACAAGATGCCTAAGTGGAAGCTGTACTTGAAGGGGATCTATGATCAGAGGGGGCACAAACCTCCGATACTAGTCACCGGTAGTGCTCGACTAGATATAGCCAAAAGAGCGGGAGATTCACTAGCTGGGAGGCACCTTGCGCTTAGGATGCACCCTCTAACCGCTAAAGAGTTGTGCGAAGTCGCTCCGGATCTTTACTCATTCGAAAAACTTCTTAATGTCGGAGGATTCCCAGAACCTTACCTATCAGAGGATCCCGACTTCGCTCCACGTTGGAGGCGATCCCATCTAGACCTAATCCTTAGACAGGACCTGATTGATCTAGAGCAGGTACGAGAGATTAATCAGATGAGCACACTTGTCCTGCTCCTGAGAAAACGTGTTGGATCCACAGTATCTCTGAATTCGCTTGCTATTGACCTGCAAGTTGATTTCTCCACCGTGAAGCGCTGGATCTCGATACTTGAGAACCTTTACATAATCTTCCGCGTCACTCCATGGAGCAAAAATATTACAAGGGCATTAACCAAAGCGGCCAAGTTTTACTTCTACGACAACGGCCAGGTGCTGGGCGACGAAGGTGCTCGTTATGAAAATTTAATCGCCTGCTCTCTATTAAGAGAAATACACTGGGAGCAGGATGTTAAAGGCAAGGAGATCTCACTTCACTTCATCAGAGACCGAGAAAAGACTGAGATAGATTTTTGTGTCGTAGAGAACGGCAAGATACTTCAGCTTATTGAGGCTAAATGGTCTGATGAAAAGCCTTCAAGCGCGTTTAAGGCCTTTGAGTATCTTAAACACAGCAAGCTGCAAGCGACCCAAGTTGTGGGCCACCAAAAAACCGAAAAGGTAACCACACGCGACTACCCGTTCGGAGTGAGGGTATGCTCAGGCCCTGATTGGATTCGAGATTTGAAGCTGTAGATTCGTGGCAGTTATTTTTTACCTCAGCAACACAGAGACGCCCTGTTTCTTCGAATCAAGTAGACAACGACCCAAAAAAAGCGGTAAAATTTGGTTCATATACCACAGATCGCTTAACATCTTAAAATCGCAATCTTTTTTTCTGTTTGGTCCGCGTGGCACTGGCAAATCTACCTTCCTGGATACCTTTTTAGGCGAAAACGAGAAGATCACGATCGATCTACTCGATCCTCAGCTTGCTGACGAGCTTATCAGTTACCCGAATAATCTACTGGCCCGTTTAGCGCCATACGAAGGTAAGCGAGAATGGGTAGTTATCGATGATGTACAAAAGGCTCCGCAGCTACTCGATATCGTCCACAAATTGATTAAAGAGCGGAGATTTAAATTCGCTCTCACTGGGTCGAGTGCTCGCAAACTAAAGCGGGGAGCGGCGAATCTTCTGGCTGGGCGCGCTCTCGTTTACAACATGTTCCCTTTGACCTGCGAGGAATTGGGGCAAGACGCGAATCTGATGGAGATACTAAGATTTGGTACCCTGCCTGAGATCTTTGGCCTGGATAGTCCGATAGCAAAAGCCAAGTTTCTTAAAGCATATGCGCAGACATACCTTAAGGAGGAGATCATCAGTGAGCAGATCGTGCGCAACCTTCCGCCCTTCAGACGATTTCTTGATGTCGCCGCGCAAAGTGACACCGAAGTCATTAGCTACAGCAACATAGCCAGGGATATCAATTCAGATCCCAAAACGGTCTCAAACTATTATGACATCCTGGAAGATACGCTCTTGGGTTTCCGGTTACAGTCCTACGACAAATCAGTTCGAAGGAAACAGAAGAAGGCCCCAAAATTCTATCTCTTTGATACCGGAGTAACACGTGCGCTAGCGGAGCGGATCGATTATGAAGTTGCCCCAAAAACCTTTGAGTACGTGCAGTTGTTTGAGAGTTTTATCATTAATGAGATCCAGAGACGGTTAACCTACCTTGATAAACAGTTCTCCCTCTCATATCTGCGAGTCAGCGAGGACGTTGAGATCGATCTAATTATCGAGCAATCATCTAAGCCACGATGGATCATCGAGATAAAATCCACTACCAGTGTGGATGAGCGCCACGCTCGTGCGTTAACCACATTAAGGGACGACTTCAAGGGGGCCAAGACGCTGCTTATCTCTAACGATCCAACTCAGAAAGATTTCTCTGGGGTGCGCGCGCTACATTGGGGTGAGGCTATTCGGGAAATTGTCGCGGATTTCTGAGGCAGGAGGACAGAACGCATTACTCGGAGCTCGGGCTGGTTACTTAGCTATGCGCTCCCCTACATACTGAAACCTATCCAGAGAATGATGCCCATAAAATGGCCGTTCTCTGTGTCCTCTGCCTCCTCTGTATCGATCTGCCCGATCCTCAGCTTGCTGGCGAGCTGATCAGTTACCCGAATATACTCTACCTACTCCGCACGAAATCCCTCACGCGAAGCGACCTTCGTAACGACCGGAGCCGAGAAGTATCGGTCGCCATCCGCAGCTACCTTGAACTCGGTTTCACCTTGAGCACCTACCCGCTTCTGTACAGAAGTTAATAAATGCATCACGGCATCTGCAGAGCCACGCTCACTCTGAGGCTTGCGACACAGAGACTCAGCTATGAGCATCGCTACATCGTACCCTTCGGCTGCAAACTTAATTTGAGCCTCTGTCTTAAAACGCGCCAAATACCGCGACTGAAAATCCGCGTCGATTATATTGTTTGGATAGAAGGCGCCCTCGAGAGCTCCGTTGGCATCAGCTATAACCGTCGGTGACTCGAGAAAATCAGAGCCAAAAAAAATTGCCTGAGGCAGGTGCAGATTCTTAGCCAGCGCAGCTGCTTGCGCTGGAAAGAGAAACAGCCCGATCGCATCGACCTCTGCCGCTCGAACTTTAGGGGCAAGATGCCGCAGATCCGCGTCATCCGGAGTAACACGAGCCAACATTTCTACCTGAAACTTGCCATCCGCCTCAACTCGAAAGCCATCGATCAGCGCGTCAATGTACTGATTATCCACAGCGACGATGCCTACCTTTTTAACCTTGCGCTTCTCAAGGCTCGCTACCAAAGTCCGGCCCAGCTCGCGCTTGGAATTGGCATATCGAACTGAATACTTCTTACCGATCACGGCGTTGCCATCGATGTGATCGATGATGATAGGTGCCTTCCTAGTCTCAGCAACTGGAGCGAGAGCTTCTCCCATCGGACCACCAAAAGCGTATACCAGATTTACCTTGCCGATAGTCTGCAGCATTATGAAATGCACTGAGCGCCTGCGTTGTTTTATACGCCGAATCCTCGATGGTGAATTCGCACGAGGAGAAGAGTTCTGGCCTCGTCTCTCGGGCGAGCGTGATACCGTTACTGATAGCACCGCCGTATTCTGCTAGGGGGCCAGTCAACGGAATAATAACGCCTGTTCTGAATGGCTCACCGTGGACGGAGGATCCCCCTAACGCCGTGAGAGTAGCGAAGACCCACAGCACTACCCTAATTCCTGCAAGCAATAGACGCTCCATGTCTGGTCTCCTTAATTACCAACTGATACTCAAAATAAAGTTCACCAGACTCGCAGCTACCGGCACTTACTGCAAGTGGGATCTGTGGGTCTTTGGCGAATTCAGGGTCATACAGTAGCCGAACTAAGATGGCAGAAGTGGCAAATCGGGTACGTTTACGAGCAAGTGCACGAGCACGTTCACGTGGGAATGGCTGTGCAAAGCTTATTTAGGGATTGATCACGTGGGAATGGCCATGCAAAGCCTATTTAGGGATTGATCCTTACTTACATATCAATCTCCCCTACTCCTCCCCGCTTACCCTCTCCATCAACTGCGTAAAATACCGCGGCCATCTAAGCATCGCGTACGTGGGTTTATCTTTTAATCTTAAAACTTCAGGCTTCGCGGCTTCTATTGAATCGATTAACTTCTCATCTGTGAGCTCTTCTTCAGTTAACGGCACCTCCTGCCTTAACAGCCACCAAACCGAATTAACCTCAGAACCTATCTCCGGATCCTGCGCGACTAGATTTTGCGCTAGCTCAATCTCCTCTAGCGCCCCTTTCGTATTGCCTAAGGCTCCCCTCGCTAGCGCGCGCGATAGATGAACTCTGGGCATCGCTCCTAACGCTGAGCTCGCAGCTAATTGCTCACCAATTATTGTATCTACTGTTTTATACTGATTGGCCGCCACTAAAAGAGAGGTGTGATATCCAAACTGAACGGCACTCGGATCAAGAAAGAAGGCTTCGTATGAATAACATAGCGCCTCTTGTTCGCTGCCAGATGCAAAAGCCAGATTTGAGATCGACCGCGCGATTGACGCGGCCTGCGGCCAGTTCTGCGCCTGATGAAATACCTCAAAAGCCCGCTTTAGCTCCACACGCGCCTGAGTGAGATCTCCTTTACCTGTATAGAGATCCGCTAACGCCAATGCGTAACGAGGGTGATCACCTTGACTGGCCCTAAGTTCCGTTAGCTCCTTATAAGCCTCATCAAAATGCCCCTGTTGTCCTAAAACTATCGCGAGATTGTATCGGATTGTCGGGTTATTGGGGTCCAAAACTAGGGCACGCCTCAGTCGCGACTCGGCGTCAAACAAACGTCCTCGCGCGGCTGTGCTTATTCCCTCTGAAACCAATCCCGATACGAGCAATTCCCTCGATGAAATAAACTCAGAGGAGTCACTTCCAAGTGACGAGACGGCAAAACGATCCTGATCCTTGGGCACAGCGCAGGCGCTCAATATAATAGCTACTGCGGAAACAAAGTAATTACGCAACATGGCCTAAACTCTACTGCCCTAACGAGAACTTAGCTGCTATAAAAATAAGCAAACCAAGCGCGGCCACCACATATGTAACCTGATCCTTCAGCGCGAACACCAGCGGATCATCGTGAACTATACCACGACGAGCCATCAACCAGATCCTACTGATCCAATAAAGTAGTAGCGGACACGCTAGCCAGACCAGTGTTGGATTAGCATAGAGCTTTGCTATCTCATGACTGTTAACGTATAGAGCCAAAACTAGAACCGAGATATACCCACTCGCCGCGCCAAAAGAAGCGATCTGCTCTAGGTCGCCGACCCAGTAACCGCGCCCCCAGGTTTTCTTCTCATTTCGCTGCTGCAAAACAAGAAGCTCCGAGAAACGTTTTACGCAGGCCAAGCTAAGAAATAGGAACATCGAAAGCCCCATCAGCCACTGGGAAACCTCGATACCCGAAGCGATACCTCCACCAACTATTCGGATCGTGTACAACATCGCCAGTAGGATAATATCCACTAATGCCAACGCCTTTAGGCGGAAAGAGTACATCGTGGTAAGAAAGAGATAGATCGCTAATAGGATCAGGAAGCGCCAATTCACAACTCCTGCTACCACAAAAGCGGCGCACAACAACAGCGGCACTAAAGCTAGTGCCGAGCTAATCGGCCACTCGCCTGAGGCGCACGGCCGTTTCTTTTTTCGCGGATGTTGTCGGTCGGACTCTAAATCAAGGAGGTCATTTAAAACATACACCCCTGATGCGCACAGCGAGAAAGCTACCGCGGCAAAGAACGAGCTGACCAATGCGTTTGGATCAAACCAACGGTGCGCTAAAATAAGGGGCAGAAAGACCAGCAGATTCTTTAACCACTGGTGAACACGCATCCCCTTAAGCCAGGTTCGCGCCGAGGGCCCAGCTACCGGAATAACCTCTCCATCAGGAAACTCTCGGACAAAGCGCCCCGTGATCGACGAGGATGACGATACACACACCTGCTGGCTAGCCGCTTTCCAAACAGCGAAATCGGCGCGCGAATCACCCATGTAATTAAAAGCTTCTCCGCTAAACTGCTCACTGATCGCTTTAAGCTTTGCCGAGCCCTTGCAATTAAACTTGTCATCGGACGCGATAATTCGATCGACTCCTCCAATTCTGCGAGCGACTCCCGCCACGAGGGTATGATGCGATGCCGAGGCCAGAATAATCCTGCACCCCTCGGCCGCGCGGTGCTTTAAGTAATCCACGACCTCACTGTGTATCGGCAACAGAGAGAAGTTTAGTCCTCCTCCATAGTGCGCCAGTCGAGACTTCAGGTAGGCGCGTCCCCGGATCAACCAAAACGGCAGTAAGAAAACTATCCAAGGCTGACGCTTTAGGGAGACAAGAAGAGATTCATATAAAAGGTCGGTAGCTAAAACCGTCCCGTCGACATCTGCGCAAACTACTTTAACTTGACTCTCTTTCATAACTATATAACTTCAAACATCCCGTTTAAGCCTTCCCTTATGGTACGCCAGAGAGCCAATTCCAAAAAGGGGGAACGCCATCTTTCCCCAATTGCGCGCTAATCAGGCGCTAAGGTAGTCTTGCCTGGCAGTTTTTAACATCCTTAGCTTTTCAAAATGTCCAAATCCAACAAAACCAGGGAGTTTTTATCATGGGGTCGACACCCCAGGCCTCTTAATCAGGGGGCCCTAAAGATCCGTTCGTTAGGACAACCCATCCCTACCCCAGCGAACGAGGCGAAGGTCCTACCTTACGGCCTCGGCCGCAGCTATGGCGATAGCTGCCTAAACGACGACAACTTTGTGATTCCTGTTGCCGGTTTTGATAACTTTATCTCATTTAACGCCTCTACTGGAGTTCTTAGAGCTGAAGCCGGGGTTAGTCTTGCCTCAATTCTGGCTACATTTGTTCCAAAGGGGTGGTTTCTGCCGGTATCACCCGGAACTAAATTCGTTACCCTTGGGGGTGCCATCGCCAATGATATCCATGGGAAGAACCACCACGTTGCTGGAACATTCGGTAGACACGTTGAGCGGTTTGAACTCCTGCGATCAACCGGAGATAGATTGATCTGCTCGCCAACTGAAAATACTGAACTGTTTAAAGCAACGATCGCCGGACTCGGCCTTACAGGTTTAATCACCTGGGTCGATCTGAAGCTAATTCCAATTAAAAGCCCATACCTCGACACTGAAACGATCAAGTTCAGGAATCTAGATGAGTTCTTTGATATCTCGCGAGAGAGCGACGAGCGATTTGAGTACAGCGTATCGTGGGTAGATTGCACCACTGAGGGAGCCGGACTCGGGCGTGGTCTCTTTATGGCAGGTAATTTCTCTCAGTCTACAAAACCTTCTAAACGACCAAACCTTTCGATCCCCTTCCCGTGCGAGGCCCCGGGGTGGTTACTAAACTCCCTTTTCATGAAGAGCTTTAATACACTCTACTACAACAAACAGTTCAACCGCGTGGTAAAGGGATTAACGCACTATGAACCCTTTTTCTATCCGCTCGATGCGATCCTTAACTGGAACAAGATGTACGGCAAACGTGGATTCTTTCAGTATCAACTTGTCGTCCCATTTGAGAGCGACCGTGGAATCATAAAAGAGATCTTCGCTCGTATCACGAAATCAAAGCGGGCCTCTTTCCTGGCAGTTTTAAAAACATTCGGAGATGTCGCTTCGCCAGGAATGCTTTCATTCCCGCGCAAAGGGGTAACTCTGGCGCTTGATTTTCCAAATGATGGCCAGCCAACTCTCGACCTGATGAATCAATTAGACAGTGTTGTGTTTCAAGCTGGTGGCGCACTGTACGCCGCGAAAGACGCTCGCATGTCACCGGCTTCCTTCTTAAGCTCATATCCGCGAGTCGAAGAGTTCAAGCGATTTATGGACCCTGCGTTCTCTTCGAGCTTCTGGCGCAGAGTAACCGAATAACAAAGAGGAGATCAGATGAAAAACGTAATGATAATTGGAGCGACATCAGCTATCGCGACCGAAGTAGCCCGTGAGTTCGCGAAAAATGGCGCTAGCCTCTTTCTCTTCGCCCGCAATCAAGAGCGGCTCGAGAATCTGGCTAACGATCTTAGAGTTCGGGGCGCGAAAGCGGTTCACACAGCGACATTTGACGCCCAAGATATCGCTTCTCATCAGAAAAAACTTGAACAGGCGATTGAGATTATCGGAGAGATAGACGGCGTCCTACTAGCACACGGGGATCTGCCAAATCAAAAGATCTGCCAAGAAACTTACGATGAGACCGAGCGCTCACTAAAAACAAACCTTTTAAGCCCAATAGCGATCTTAACTTGGATGGCTAATTATTTTGAGTCGCGTCGCAAGGGTAACATCACCGTTATCTCATCAGTCGCTGGGGATCGCGGAAGACAGAGCAACTACGTCTACGGCTCCGCGAAGGGTGGACTCTCCACCTTCTTACAAGGACTACGCAACCGCCTGAGCTTTGCCGGCGTGACGGTCACAACTATAAAGCCTGGCTTCGTTGATACACCGATGACGCAAGATCTCCCTAAGGGCCCTCTTTTCGCCTCCGCTGCGACGGTTGGACAAAGGATTCACAAGGCGATGAATCGCGGCGAGAACGTTGTGTACACACCTTTCTTCTGGCGCTTTATAATGGGGATAATCATTCACATCCCCGAGCCGATCTTTAAAAAACTAAAGCTCTAAAAGAAAGTTTATCTGTTTCACCAAAAGCGACTCAGCGCGGAACTTTTCGCAGAACATATCAGCCCCGCGTTCTAGGGCGACGAACTCTAGATCATCCCCGCACGCGGTGAGCATTATGACTGGTATCTCTGCCCCATCAACCTGAACATCTGAGGTTCGAAGGGCCTGCAGGAACTCAAAGCCATCCATTTCAGGCATCTTATAATCGGACACCACGATATCGACTGATTTATCACCTAACAGGTCGAGCGCCTCTGTAGCTGACTGTGACGCCACAACCGCGAATCCAGCTCTTTCAATGATTCTCTTTAGAAATTTAAGCTGATCGGCATCGTCATCAACGACCATAACAGACCGCTTGCGCTGACTGCTCCGACCTTTATTTTCCTGTGGCTCATCCAGATCCCATGCGCAGAGACCTAGCATCTCTGTATCACTATATGAGCCAGGTATCTGAATCCCTCTCTTCGTTTTTGACTCTCCCATAATCAATCACCTCGTGAATCTTGGCGCTAAACCCCGGCGCCTAAGAACTCTCCTCGGCAGAAAGGAGGATTGGCTTGGCAATCCGGGGCTTTTTTTGCTTCTAAGAAAATCTCATAGCGAGGTGGAAGCACCGAGTAACGAGAGGTTAAGGGTTAACAGGCGTGCGTGCTAGAGATTCAACTCTAGTCCATCTGCCACATCTATCCTCTCACTATTACCCACAAGTAGTAGTTAAGAAGGAAGAGGTGTCGATAATAATCTCGGAATTTGCTCAGTCCTGCCAGGTATGGCTTAATATCTCTTATACTTCACCTTTTTCCTCCCCCTCTTTGCTCTCGCCGCTCTCTTTGTACAAAAAGGATCCGCCGAGGTTTTCATTTGAACAAGGAGGCCAGCGAGAACGGACAGAGGGGGATACTGACGGCGCGGCTTATCCCTTCCCATCGCTGTCATCGTTGGTCTCTTTGTGAAAAAGATCTTCAGGAGCAACGAATTGATCATCTCTTTATAAAGAGCAATAAAATCGGCGAGCCGTAAAAGGGCTTTTACCTACTTGTTGTCCTGAACCATATCTGTGAAGACTTATCTCCCAGGATGTGGGTATTAGTCAGATAAGCGTTCCCCACTTTCCAAAACGGACTAGCAAAATCCGCCCCTGTAGCGTATCTATGTGTGAATACAATACCGGCGAAATTTACCGCCACCAGCCTCGGAAACCTTAATTATGCGAAAGAAAAAATTCGGAATAGCTATAGTTGGAGGGAGCGGATACGGAGCCGGAGAGCTTTTAAGGCTTCTTACCAATCATCCCGAAATAGAGGCCGCATGCGTGGTATCGAAATCGCACGCTGGCAAATCAGTGACCTCGGTTCACACACATCTCGAGGGTGTGACAGATCTTAAGTTCAGCGAAAGCCTAACTCCGAACTGGGACGCAGGCTACGCTGGTGCCGCCGTGGTCTGTGGTGTTCCAACAGGACACGCCGCTAATACGATCTCTGAACTAATTAAAAATGGATTAGCAAACGGGATAAAGATAATAGATCTCTCCGGTGATCTCCGTTTGCGCGATGCCTCCCTGCACCAGAAGCACTACGCTGAGGTCCCCTACTCTGCAGAGCTTCGCCTTAGCGCTGTCTACGGACTACCGGAACTTGTAAGCGCCGATGAGATATCAAAAGCCAGAGTAATCACAAATCCCGGATGCCTGGCTACCGCGGCTATCTTAGCGTTGGCTCCTTTGCGAGGAATAAAGGGGATCACATCTGTTTCGGTAGACGCGAAAACCGGAACTTCGGGCGCGGGCCGTGAACCACAGGCTGCGATGCACCATCCAAGCCGCGCTCTCGACTGCACAGCGTATAAGGTGCTTGAGCACAGACACGAACCGGAGATCTTGCAGGCGCTCGGAGATGAGTTCTATCCAAGCGATAGCTTTATGTTCGTCCCGCACCTTCTCCCAGTCTCACGTGGGTGTTTGATCTCGTGTTACATCACATGCCAAGACGATTCCAGCGCCGCGGCCGCGGCTAAGAACTATAAGAGTCTTTACAGCACAGCTAAATTTGTTCGATTGAGAGATCGTCCAGTGCGCTTGGTTGATATCGTTGGAACTAACTTCTGCGATCTGCATGTTGTAGCCCGAGGAAAACAGTTGGTAGTAACCAGCGCCTTAGATAATCTTGGAAAAGGGATGGCGAGCCAATGTATCCAAAATCTAAATATTATCTTTGGATTGACTCAGGAGACAGGACTGATGGCGCCTGCGTTAGGCCCTGTATAACGGAGCAGTTATGAATACACGATCCAACTCTGATTTAGCTAATGAGCTTTTAAACACATTCCCGCAACTAGCCGCTCTGAAGGGGCGCAGATTTCTTGTTAAATACGGCGGCGCAGCTATGGAGTCGCAGCAAACAAGGATCGATGTCTGTCGTGAGATCGCGGCGTTAACGCGGATCGGATTAGAGATCGTCGTGGTTCACGGAGGGGGCAAAGAGATATCAAGGCTCTTAGAACGACTAGACATTCCATCAAACTTCATCGGAGGTTTGCGACAGACAAGCCCCGATGCGATGATAGCAACCGAGATGGCCCTTTCAGGATCAATAAACAAGGACCTATCCTCAAGGATTACACATCTAGGGGTTAAAGCTGTCGGGATATCTGGGCGTGATGCGCATCTATTCGAAGCTACGCATATAAAGGGTCCGAATGGAGAGGACCTCGGTTCAACCGGTGAGATTGCACGATGCGAGCCTGTCATTATTGATACGCTACTCAAAGCTGGCTATATCCCTGTTGTATCACCTGTAGCTGAAACCGCCGATGGCGCTCCACTAAACATCAACGCCGACTACGCGGCCGCTGCTTTAGCGGGAGCGCTAAAGGTAGCAAGCTGTGTATTTTTAACAGATGTTGATGGAGTAAAGAGTGAGGGCCAAGTGCAGTCTTCTTTGTCGGCCGATGAGATTGAGAAACTGATAGCCAACGGAACTATCTCTGGTGGAATGATTCCCAAGGTGCAGTGCGCGTTGCGCGCGGTTAAAGCTGGATGCTTAAGCGCAAGTATCTGTAACGCTGGGGCGGCGAATATTGTAGCCCGAGCGCTAACCGGTGGAGCTGGAGCTGGGACTCGGGTGGTTGGGAGGTAGGAAATTAGGATTTATTGGCGACTTTTCCCCGCCTGATGCTCCTTATCCTTGGTACATGGTCAAGGCATAAGCGGCACCGTCATTATCCCCCTCTGTCCGTTCTCGCTGATCTCTTTGTTTAAATGGAAACCTCGGCTGATCCTTTTTGTACAGTAGAGAACGGCGAGGACAAGGAGGAGGATCTAGGTAAAATAAGTAAAGGTAAATCTCCGTGGCCCTCCGTGACCTCGATGTGGAGGATTAGGAGAAGGTGCCGGATGAAGATAAGAAGAAGAAGGAAGATGCAGGAGAAGGAGGAAGAGGAGGAGATAGGTGCAGGATAAAGAAAAAGATTAGGAGAAAAACATGTAAACTCTATTTAGGGATTGACCGAGAGAGAGAGAGAGAGAGAGAGAGAGATGGCTGGTGAGTAGTTACACTACTTCAAACTCCCTAAATCACCCACCAATCAAAAAACCCAAACACCATCAAAACGATGCTTCCGGCTCCATTACGCAGAAAGAAAACCTGATCGATCTGATCAAGACCATGCCTAAAAACTGTTATGTGCTGACTTGCTATTAGAAGCGAGAACACCACAGCTCCTATCCAAAATAATATACCCAAGCCAAACAACCACCCGAACCAAAACAGCGCGACAACAGAGCAGATGTGCATGAGTGCCGCGATCTTTAGCGATCTACTAATCCCAAACTTACTTGGTACGCTAAACAATCCGTTCTCACGATCGAATTCCAGATCCTGGCAGGCATACAAGATATCGAATCCAGCTACCCACAAAAGCACACTTAGCATAAGTGGCGCTGGTCGCGCTGACCACTCGGCCGTTAACGCGTACCAAACACCCCCGGGAGCCATCGCCAGAGAGAGTCCTAACACAAGATGGCACACGCTTGAGAAGCGTTTTACAAATGAATAACCCAAAAGCACACAGAGGACTGGAAAAGACAGAACGCCGCAGTGACCTCCAAGAGCAAACGCAGCCAGCACGAAGATCGTCGAAGCCCCTAATACTAAAGCCACCGCCTCTAGTGATGAAACTTTACCCGCTGGGATCTCTCTTCCTCTTGTTCGCGCGTTCCGCGCATCGAACCTAGCGTCAACCAAACGATTAAAAGCCATCGCCGCCGAGCGCGCGGCTACCACGCAGATTAGCAGTAAAGAGATCTGTCCCCACGTTACGACTCTTACCCGCGCGACTGCTAGAATCATGACCACCGCGAAGGGCAGCGCTAATACAGAGTGCGAGAACTTAATAAGATTCCCCCACACTACTAACTTTTCAACAAGGGCGAGCATCTAGATCATCTACTAGGTAGCGCTACTCTCTTTCCACCTCTGACCGAGGGGATGATCAATTCCCATACTATCGAGGACCTTCATCACGAATTGATCTACTAGCTGCTCAACTGTCGCTGGTCGATTGTAAAAAGCCGGCATGGCAGGCACTACCTTCACCCCGCAGCGAGCCAAGGTCAACATATTCTCTAAATGGATCGGCGACAGCGGTGTTTCCCGAGGAACGATAATTAGAGGCCGCCCCTCTTTCATCGTTACATCAGCCGCCCTATGCACAAGGTGATTTGGAATCCCATGCGCTATCGCCCCAAGCGTCGCCATCGAACACGGAATTACTACCATGCCTGAAGTTCGCATCGAGCCTGACGCTACTCGAGCTCCGATATCTCGGCAGTTATAAAATGTAACATTACTCGCGGAGACTCCGCACAGCTTCTCTAGGCTAAGAGAAGACCCACTAACGGCGATCCCCTCTTCATCATTTAGAACCCGAACAGCAGCCTCAGAGAAAACAACGTGAACCTCGTTCACAAGCGTAGGAAGCACCTGAAGCAGTCGCAAAGCATAGCGCACCCCGCTTCCTCCGGTTACACCTACAACCCAGATCGATTTACTGCTGTTACTCGCCACTCTGCCTCTAGAAATTAACGCCTACGCGCCGCACTGCTCTATGTAGATTACTCGCTTGGCGCCAAAAACGCCACTTTTAACGGGTTGCGACGTATATGAACGCAACACCTCCAAAAAGCGGCTTAGCGGTCGCGGACGAGAATCCACACCCCCTTAAAACCTCAATAAAGGGGTCACCACACGGAAAAGCGGAGGCTGTCTTTGGGAGATACTCATATGGAGCTCGCTCGCCTGAGATAAGACCACCTAACGCTGGAATAATATGGCGTGAATAGAATCCGAAGCATGATGCCCATATACCACGACCAGGTTGACCGAACTCCAAGATCGCCGCGCTTCTGCCGGGCTTTAGTACGCGACAAACCTCTTGTAGGCCCAGCTTAAAATCCGGCCAATTGCGGACCCCGTACGCCACGGTCACTGCATCAAAGCTCGCGTCACTAAAGTTAAGATGCTGCGCGTCCCCCTCGAATAACTCTACATCAGCGCATCCCCCGAAACGGGACTTGGCGATGGCTAGCATTCCTGGCGAGATATCAACTCCAATGACTCGCTTAAACCTTCTTCTTAAGTGGGGAATAAGAGCGCCGGTGCCTGTGCAAAGGTCGAGGCACTCTTCATTAGGCTCTGTCGGCAAGCTATTAACTAACTTTTTCTCCCAGATCTTGTGGGTACCGCAGCTAAGGAGGGTATTCAGTAGGTCGTAGCGCTTCGCTATGGAATCGAACATCGAGCGCACCTTATCGGAGCTCTCAGGGCGATTAGAATGTGTGAGTAAATCCGAGGATTCCATACCGTTCGCGCTTTAGTGTAGTCTCTTTTCATGGAAAGAACAAAGCACCCTATGACAAGCGCGGCACTTTTCTCTTTAATCAGGTTGCTGCCTATATACACAGCTCTCGCCTTCGCGAATACGACAGCCCTCCCCCCGCTAGCCTCGCGCTCCCTCTTGGATGTAATGATTAGGTTAACCGTCGTAATGGCGCTTTGGAGCATGGCAGAGGGTGTTTTTATGTTGTGGGCCAGGGAGCGCAGCGCGGGCTCAGAGAACTCACGGGGCTACGCGGCGGTAGGTTTAATCCTAGCCTTGATTGTCCTGATCGTTTTGCAAGCTTTTAGAGCACAAGCGACTCAAGGTAGCTTTATCTTACTCTTAGCGATCCTATCGATCAGAGGGATGTCGAGAGGCAGTTGGGAGCAAGGCAGACATATTCTAGCGGTGATTCTCTCGCCTCTGGCGCATTCGCTAGCCGCGTTACTATCGTTTTTACTTGTGATCGGAAGTGTATCTTGGCAATCAGCTCTAATATCTATCGCTATCGGGGTATTTACCGCGGCGATTGAAGAGAGCTGGTATGCCGCGAAAATAAGTCGCGAGCTACCAACCTGGGTTGTTCCGGCATATCGCGCGTGCCTCCTAATCCCACCATTCCTGATCGGCTCGTTGAGCCTCTTCCAACAATTACCTAAATCGTATATCTCAGCTTTTTTAGTGGCTTTTCTGGCTTCTAGATTCATTAGAGGGATCTCATCAATCGCTGACCTTCAGAGCTGTCGATTCTCCACAGTTGCTGGTATATACATACTGTTTATCGGAATCCTTCTGGCAGCGAGGACTTATTCTTAGATACGGTGCGGCGCTCTCGTCACCAGGCTAAACAAGAACCATAGGATCAAAGTGAGATCGATCGATTATATCCGTGAAAAGATTGTGTCAGGAGAACGTCTGAATCTTGAGGATGGTGTTTTCTTATTCAATCACCCTAATTTACTTGATATCGCCCAACTAGCTCATCAGGTGCGGTTAAAAAAACACGGTAAAACTACATACTACAATTGGAACCTACACTTAAATTCAACAAATGTCTGCGAGGCCAGCTGCCTATTCTGCTCATTCGCGCGATTGAAAACGGGAATGCCACAGGCGTACACGATGAGCGTTAATGACGCTCGCGGTTGGATAAAGGAACGTTATAAGCCCGGGATGACGGAGATTCATATCGTCAACGGACTTAATCCGGACCTGGACTTTCAGTACTATCTGGACCTACTCTCGATGATTCGTAGTGAGTACCCAGCTCTACACATTAAAGCCTTCACCGCTGTAGAGATCCACTATTTTGCGTCGAAATACTCGCTCTCATACGAGTCAGTATTGAGTTCTCTGATCAACGCGGGCTTGCAATCTATCCCTGGCGGTGGCGCTGAGATCTTCGCCGAGCGGGTTAGAAAAAAGATCTGCCGCGATAAAGCCTCCGCCGATGAGTGGCTGGAAGTCCATCGTGTAGCCCACTCCTTGGGTCTTAAAAGCAATTGCACCATGCTTTATGGGACCATCGAGACCCACGAGGAGCGCGTTGACCACATGCTGCGTTTACGTGACCTTCAGGATCAAACCGGGGGCTTTCAGGTTTTTATTCCACTCGCCTTTCACAATGAGGGGAACCGAATGGAGCGAATCCCGGCACCTACGGCTGTTGACGATTTGCGGGTGATCGCTATCAGCAGGCTGATGCTCGATTCCATTCCGCACATCAAGGCCTACTGGGTAATGCTTGGGATAAAAACAGCTCAAACAGCCCTAATCTGCGGAGCTAATGACATAGACGGGACTGTGACCGAGGAGAAGATCTACCATATGGCGGGATCTCACTCTCCGGACGCTCTATCCCTATCAGATATTAGGCACCTGATTGAGTCAGCCGGCCTAGAGCCACAGGAACGCGATACGGTGTACCAGCTGGTTGATAGAGAGTCCGGTGAGTAGTTTCACTATTTGTAAATCGCCAGGCTAGCCGCTATCGCTACGAGAACGGGGACCGCGAACCACAACTTACGCGCTAAGTGCTGCTTATAAGCCAACGCTACAAAAGCGCCCAAGATCAACCAGATCACGACCTTCCCCATAACCCATCCAGGAAACGAGTGAATACCCATCCTCGCCAACATTCCGAAGCCAGCGACTAACAGGAACAGCAAACCCACGCCGTGAGTTATCATAGCCCCTTTACGGAAAGAATTGCTTTGCTTCGAGCCGCCATTGATCGCGTGCAATATGATACCACCCAACGAAAGCACAACTAGACTTAGTCCAAGCAGGTGTAGCACCTTGTAAATTTCATAACTCATTTTTTTCTCCAAGTGTAAAACATGGCCAGGCGACCCGACCGCCTAACGAACCGCGAGCAGTATGCCCTACCTTTTGACCATGGTCCACAACTTGTGAAGCGCTTATGCTCCAAATAGCGCCATCTGTGGGTCGGCGATCTCATGCTCCACAGGATGATACAGCTTCTCCGGAGCTATGTGATTGAGCGCGTCGTATAGAGGGCGCTTGGTGTCGGCTCGCAGCCAGAAAAACTGCCGGTCTGCCGACAACTTTCGCGCCAACTCGCCAGTTGGCCTAGAACCGCCAGAAACATCAGAGATCGACTGCAGCGATATAAAGTCCGCCTCTTTCGCCAGCTCCTCGGCGAAGGACTTGGCGTCATTCCGCCAATCTCCGTAAGGCAAGATCGGCGCAACCTGCATACCGACTTTGAATCCGAAGCGACGCAACGCGCGCGCGGTTTTCCAGCGCTCACTGACAGTCGGCAAGTCAGGTGTGTATCTCAACCGCACCTCCTCAAGAGGTGTTTCTAATCCGATCATTACGAAGGTGTTGTTCCGAACCTGCTTAAGGACAGGTAAGCCGATGACGATTAACGGCGACCGAGTTTGAATAACTAACTTGCCTGGAGCGTATCTTTCGAAGAGCTCAAGAAACTTCATACTCGTGGCGAATTTCTCATCAAAGGGATGAAATGGATCCGTTGTAACACCGAACACAACAGTTGACCTCCGAAGCTCACCGCGAGAGGAGAGCCTAGCCAGGTGTCGCTCCAAATCGGCGAGTGGTTGCTGGGTATTCATTACGTACCTACTCCGTAGCAGCCCTCCCCCTTCTTTCTTGTTTCCCTCCGCTTGTAAATGGAACTTCTTCTCCTCCGCCGCCGCCCTACCGATCGAGATGCCGCGGGCATAGGAGTCAACTACCAGAATAGGATTAGCGCGCTCCCTAACCGCCGCTCGCGTCTGATTATTATCGTTCATATTCTCGCTCCCTAACCTGTATGAATTAGCCCCACAACCAGCCGCCTGACCGAGCGCGACTTTAAGTCTCTTAAACTTAAGAAGCCAGAGGAGCCGTTTTCGGTTCAAACAACTTAAAGTTGAAACTTTATAAGCTTATATCTCCCTCAGACCGCCTGTCCGGTCCCCTTAAGCCACTTGCGAGGCCTTTTCAAAGGTTTTAAACTCCCCAGGCAAGCTCGAATTAGATGAAACGGGCAAACAATGATTGTAAAGCGATAGTTTTAGAGGAGTCGCGAAATGGCAGGCAACGTAGGAGAGATTAACGATTCTGAATTTGAGGCTCAGGTACTTCAATCGGCTATACCGGTAGTAGTTGATTTTTGGGCTCCATGGTGTGGTCCGTGTAAGAGTATAGCGCCAGTGCTTGAGGAGATCGCCAAGGATTTAAATGGTCAGGTGAAGTTTCTAAAAATCAACGTCGACGACAACACAAAGAGCGCCGGACAGTACAACGTAAGGGCTATCCCTAATCTTGTAATTTTCAAGGGCGGAGCTGAGGTTGATCGCGTTGTAGGCGCGGTAGCTAAGGACCAACTTGTGGCTACAATTAAGAAAGTTATCTAATCAGCAACCCTTTGGGGTGGACTGCAAGATCACTCAAGGCCTAGCGGTGCGTTAGCGCCACTAGGCCTTATGTTTATCCTAAAAACGGCAGTTAAGGAGGACCAAAATGGTGCAGCTGGTTAAAAGCACAAGAGATTTTGAAATTTTCGGCGCGCAACCCTGGCACCGTCAGGGTGAGCGCCGAAGATTCAAAAGCCGCAGTGATTTTAGCCAGATGCGCCGTTTTGGGACCCGCAACTGCCGTTTTTAGGTTCATAGCCGATATTATGGACTCTAATAATAAGAGCCCCAACTCGTGGTTCTCTGTAACACTTAGACCACTGCAGGTTGGACTATCCAGCGATGCTTTTGATGGTCTGTGCGCGGACCTGCTTGAAATTGGGGCGGCTGGAACTGCCGTGGACAGAGCGCCTGAGATCACTTGCTATCTTGAGGGTGATCAAAAGAAGGCCGATCTTTTTGTGGACGCGATTAACAAACTTAATTGCGAGCTTATATCCCTATCAAAAGTCGCGAATGAAAATTGGACCGGCGCGTGTCCGGATGTTTGGGAACCGATTAGAGCTGGAAATATCGAGATAGTTCCGGTGCAATCTATTGATGATCCCCGCCCATCATCTAAAGATTCGATCAGGATTATACCTGGATTGGGTTTTGGAACAGGCCATCACGCGACAACAAGGATGGTGCTCCTTGAGCTATGCGAGTACTCCAAGCAGCAGCGAAGCGCTCCACCCAGGATCTTCGATCTCGGAACAGGCAGTGGGATTCTCGCCATCGCGGCGGCCAAGCTCCTCAATACTGAAGTAGAGGGAAATGACATAGAGCTCGGAGCGATAGATAACGCCAGAGATAACATCGCCCTAAATAATCTTCAGGATAAGATCACCGTATCAAATAAAGATATTACCGAATTCTCTGGTCACTACGATCTTATTCTGGCGAATGTTTATGGCGAAGTTCTGATGAATCTCGCCCCTGAAGTAACGCGACTGTCGCGGCCTGGAACGACAGCTATCCTGTCAGGTATCACAGAGATCGTCTGGGACCAAGTATGGTCTGTCTACGGCGAGAAGTATGGATGGAGCCTAGTATCCGAGCAGAACGAAGGAGGCTGGATCGGCGCGCGGTTGGTGTATTCGTAACTACTCGCAGGATTTGGAGGAATTCTGGAAGTGTAAGTTGGTGCTTTTTCCGGTTTACAGATCCTAAATCCCCTCATATCCTTAGAACACGAACTAAAGGTATTAAATATGAAAGCGATTTTTTTTGATAAGCACGGCGAGATAGACACCCTTAAATATGCTGATATTCCGCAGCCTGAACCTAAATTAGGCGAGGCGCTTATACGAGTTAGAGCGGTTGCTTTAAATCACCTAGATATCTGGGTCCGCCGCGGCTGGCCAGGGCTACATCTTGAGATGCCTCATGTGGGGGGAGCAGATGTTTCCGGAGAGATAGTAGCTATTAACGTTCCAGGCACCACATGGACACCGGGGACAAAGGTTATAGTAAATCCAGGAATAATCACATCAGATGATGAATGGACACGCAAAGGCGAAGACAGCTTAAGCCCCGGCTATAAGATCCTTGGTGAGCAGATCCCCGGCGGCTTCGCCGAATATGTGTGCGTCCCGGTAGGCAATTTATACAGACTTCCTGATGGCATTTCATTCGAAGCTGGGGCTGCCCCCCTCCTTGTTGGAGTGACATCTTGGCGGATGCTCTTTAAGCGTGGGCAGTTGCGGGCTGGCGAATCAGTTTTAGTCGTGGGCGCGGGAGGTGGCGTAAACTCATTATCGATACTCTTAGCTAAAGCCGCAGGAGCCTCAGTAATCGCGTTAGCTGGCGGTCGAGAAAAAGCGGATAAAGCGACATCGCTTGGAGCCTCTAACGTAATCGATTACACAGCAAACCCTGATTGGCACCTTGAGGTGCTCAAGATAACTAAGGGTCGCGGAGTTGATCTAGTCATCGACAATGTTGGTTCCAAGACGATGCCAAAGAGTCTGCGCGCTGTGGCTCGCGGTGGGCGGATCGTTACGGTAGGAAACACCAAGGGATACGAGCTCTCCTTTGATAATAGGCTCTTTTTCACAAAACAGGTTTCACTGATCGGATCAACCATGGGAAGCCGCAACGACTTCACTGAGGTGATGGAGTTCCTATTTAATAACAATATTAAGACTCCAATAGACACGGTCGCGCCATTATCAGACGGAATCAAGATGATTCAGCGTCTAGAGTCAGGGCAACAGTTTGGAAAGATAGTTCTGCGAGTGGCGTAATCCGCGCTGGAAACGTTTATTTCAGGCGTAGTTCGACAACCTATCTTTTAAAACCGGAAGATATTCCTGAAGCTCAGGTATCTCCTCTAAAGACAGGGAACCAAAAACCAGATCATCTAAAGACACAACCTGATCACTTCGTACACTTAAATCTATCTCCCCTCGTAGCACACCAGGAACCAGCTCTTTTAGCCCATTCGCGAAGCGCTCCAGGTACCTGACACGTCCGCGCCAACGCCTAATCGCGAGCTCGATAGTCCTCTCCGAGATACCCTGCGCTCTGGCCAGAGCTCTAAAAGAATCGACCTCACAATTGCGCTCACTACCCGGTAGCGGTCTCTCAGCTACCTTTTTAATCCGTTTAGGCTCAGGCGATAGCGCCAATAACTGCGATACGATCTTTTTTGCAACTCGATACGCGTCCCACGGACCCCTGATTGATGCCCTAAAAATACCCTTCACCTGAGTAACAACGAACTTATCTCTGAGCTTCCCCGATATCGGCACTTTTAGGGACTCGCGCTCTATTATCCAGCCGGCCTCATCCACCGCTTGCTGAATTACCGCGGCACTAGCCTCATCAGAGATCCCTTTCTGACCAAAGAGCAGCGCCACCTCTATCGTCATAAGACCTAGTCGTTTAACTGAAACAAAGGAGCCATCCGAAAGCTCAAAGGTCATTAATCGACCGCCCTTCTTGGCGCTCCTTGGCCTCGCCTGAAAAACAACGCGCATACCCGCAGGGTCCGGATCGGTGGCTGGAATAACAAAAGTACCCATTCTAGAGGCAGGCAGAGACCCAGCGCTCGGATCTAAAAAAATACCCCCAACGCGGGCCTCATACACTTTCTCTGTTAATTGGTCTTTGAAGCCCACAACATAACATCCACTCTCGGCGGACTCCGCCTCCACGTAGAGCGGCTGAACACTCCCCAATAGAGAAGCCCCCTCTTGTCGCGCGGCCAAAGCAGTCTCACGAATTAAAAGACGTTCATCAACAGAGGCTAGATTGGCGAACCTCTTGACCATCTTGGCGGACAAGCCATACGAATCATTTCCATCCGGAGCGAATGGATTGAGCAAATGTGAAGCGGTCGAGCCACTCAAATTCTTAATCACCGCCGATGCGGAAAATAATTTAAGCGGGCGCTCCTTAAGACCACGACAAAGTGTCGCGTCCCAAGATAACGAGCCAGCTCCAAAATAGCTCCGCTCAAGACATAGGACCTTTATACCTTGTAAAGCGGCTTCGTGGGCTAGGACAACACCACAGAGCCCACCTCCTAAGATAAGAAGGTCGTAATTAATATTCTCCTCGAGTCCCTCTAAGAGCTCCTCACGTGTCGATAACATAGCAAACGGCTCAGAGTCATCGAGCATTCGCTCCGATTCATCGCTGTATAGCGACAAGATCCGCTCACTCATATATCCGCACCTGCCAACTTACCGCGCCAGGAATAGTTATCTGCCATGAACCACCACCCACATCGGCGAAAACACACTCTCCTTTGCCTGATATCAGCGAGCGCTTCTCCGCCGCTAATCCGTCAACATTAGTCGCCACGCACTCGCGCTTTAAAGTCGAGGGCTGCGGACTTTGAATAGTGACAACCACCCTTGCCGCCGAACGGGTAATCTTGATCGCTCGGACCAACCCACCTGAATCGACGATTCGTACCTGATCGGCTCTAGCCCCTAAAGACCAAAAAGTCATTAGCGCTATAACCAGCGCCACCATGACCTTCTGAATCTGATTGAGAGATAAGCTTCTCATCAGCACCCTACACCCCGATATCGCGGCGAACACGACGGCCCCGTAGCTGAATCATATCTACCACCTTGTAAGCGGAGTGCCGGGCTCCTTCTAGAGTCTCGTTTAACGCGACAACACTAAGCGTGCGTCCTCCAACAGATTCTAGCTCCCCTTTTTGATTCATCCTTGTCGCGGCATGAAAAACAACGGTGTCAGGAACCATCCGCGTCAGCTCAAGCCCAGTTATAACATCACCCTTTACTGGGGCCTCAGGATAACCGTCCGAAGCGACGACGACGCATGTGGCTACCTTTGAACTCCACTGAAGTTCAGGGAGATCGCTCTTGGAACCACAGATCCAAGCGAAGAGATCTATTGGGTCGCTAACCAAACGCGCCATGATCGACTGGCACTCGGGATCTCCAAGTCTTGTATTGTACTCTAAAACACGAACTCCGAGCTCTCGTGGCTTAGTCGGATCGATCATCAAACCAGCGTAAAGAAAGCCTCGAAAAGGGACCCCTCTCTTAGCCATCGTCTCAACAATTGGCTTAGCGCAATGTACCCCTATCCACCGGAGGTCATCCTCGCTAATCCGTGGTGTTGGGCAAATAGACCCCATACCACCTGTGTTTGGTCCCTCATCTTTATCTTGTAATCGCTTGTAATCGTGCGCTGGCGCTAACGCGACAACGTCACTCCCGTTTGACGCGAAAATACAGCTAACCTCAAATCCATTTAGAAACTCCTCAACCACTACCTTCTCCGCTTTCAGCGGACCAAAGATCTGATCAAAGGCCGGCTCAAAGTCCTCCTTCTTGAGGATCACAAAAACCCCTTTCCCTGAAGCTAATCCGTCTACCTTTAGCACAAGTGGCGCGCCCTTAGCGGCGCAATACTCTGATAGTGAGGATCTTGAATTGAAAACCTCGTAACCAGCCGTTGGAACCCCCGAGGCTACCATCACCTCCTTGGCGAAACTCTTGGAGCTCTCAAGCATAGCTGCCGCCTTTGACGGTCCTATTATCTTCAGACCAGCAGCCTCAAATGAATCGACTACACCAACAGCCAATGCGGCTTCTGGTCCCACTACAGTCAGCGTGACGCCCTTTTCACGCGCTAGGCCAAGCAATCCGGCGGTATCTGTAACAGCGATATCAGCGCACTCAGCCACCGAAGCGATCCCTGGATTTCCTGGGGCGCAGATCACCTGCGAAACGCTCTTTGAACCCTTTAGCCTCCAACACAGAGCGTGCTCACGAGCTCCGCCACCAATCACTAATACTTTCATACTCACCCTACTTAAAAGATCCGGACTAGTGCCTAAAGTGACGATCAGCCGCGAAAAAGAGACTTACGTTCTTATCTTCAGCGACCGCTTTTACATCCTCATCTCGCTTGGCTCCAGCCGGCGAAACTACGCAGCTAATTCCCTCCGCGGCAAGCGTCTCGACCGAATCAGGAAATGGAAAAAACGCGTCCGATGCGGCAACTGCCCCGTTAAGCGTATGGCCGTGTAGCTTAGCTTTTCGTATCGCTAATTCCACTGAATCGATCCTGCTCATCTGTCCCGCTCCGACACCGATTAACAGTCCACCTTTAACCAAAACGATCGCGTTTGATTTAACATGTCCGCATACTCGCCAAGCCAAATCGAGGTCTGACAATTCTTCGACGCTCGGAGTTCTCGAAGTTACCCTCTCCGCCGATGATATCCCCCCACCTGACACATCCGGCTCTTGCATTAAAACAGAGCCAGCCACGGTACGGATCTCAACGCCACTGAGAGGACGCGAATCGACCTGAAGAATCCGAAGATTCTTACTTGTGCGTAGTACCTCTAGCCCCTCTTCTGTATAAGCGGGGGCAACCACTATCTCCGCGAAGTCACCGCGAATCTCAAGTGCCGCGTCCTTATCAACCTCGCGATTAACGACCAGAATTCCTCCGAAGTGACTGCGTGGATCGCAATGTTTGGCCCGCTCTATCGCCTCACACACCGAATCCGCTGAAGCTACGCCACACGGATTTAGATGCTTTAATATCGCCACAGTTGGCTTGCCGCTAGGAAGATCCGCCAAGAGGCGCAGCCCCGCGTCGAAATCAAGCATATTATTGTAAGAGAGCTCCTTGCCGCCAAGCTGCTTCCAGTTTGAGCCACTAAGTGTTTTGATGTTAGCCGCCGCTACGTTATAAACCGCCGCCTTCTGGTGCGGATTCTCTCCGTAACGAAGCTCTGCCTGTTTAGTGAGTGAAAGGGAAACTTTCCCCGGTAACTCTGCGCTAGTAGCGCTAGCTGTGGCTGCGCCCAATGAAGCGAAATATCCACCAATCGCTCCATCATAGGCTGAAAGAGTTTGAAACACCTTAGCGGCGAGTGCTCTTCTAAATTCGAGCGAGAAGCAGTCCACTCCGTCTCTGCGGTTTTTTAGTAGCTGAATCACCGCCGAGTAATCAGCGGGATCGATTAATGGCAAAACAAATCGGTGATTCTTGGCCGCGGCCCTAATCATCGTTGGACCACCAACATCAACTAACTCAGTCATCTCCTCTGGATTGTTAGCGCGCTCACTGTCGAGATATTTCGTAAATGGGTAAAGATTCACGATCACGACATCGATCGGAGCTATCTCCTCTCGCGCTAACTGTTCAAGGTGATGTGATTGGTCACGCCGGGCGAGAACTCCGCCATGGATTTTGGGGTGCAGCGTCTTTACCCGACCATCTAAGAGTTCTGCTAGCCCGGTGTAGGATTCAACACTTGTATAATCAATTTTCGCGGCACTTAATGCCTTGCCAGTTCCAGATGTGGCGAGCAAGGTGTATCCGGACTCCGCCAACGCCTTCGCCAACTCAACCAACCCAGTTTGATCTGAGACACTCAGTAAAGCCATCTTCTTCATAATTTTTTCCTGTGTGAAATTGTAGGCCATGAAGAATAGCGGGTTATCGGTTGAGTTGCTAGCTTTGGAGGGGGCTAATTGCTCGTGACTACTCAGCGTATTTTTTGGATCGCTACAGTCATATCATCGCTAAAAAGCCGCTCCTTAATGGGGGCTAACGTTATCGCGGCATAATTGGCTGAGTAGTTGCAATTCCTCAATATTTACGACCACCTTCGAGCAAAATAGCTACCTATCCGCCCGGCGCTCGTATTCCGAACGCAACGATCCAAAAAATCCGGTGAGTAGTTACCTTCCCACTTCAATAGAACGGAGGATTGTATTACTATTAAGGCAACCACCTAGATTCTCAGGACTACCTGAGCTATCGAAAAAAGTAACTACTCAACAAATGCCGCCGCAATTGCGTTTGAGTAGTTACCAAAAAAATATGAGCTCATCATTACCTACTTCAGACACTCCCGTTGGCCTTAATTTGGCGCTTCTTAGGTGCGCTGCCGGAACCGATGTAGGGATGCGGCGCGAAGAGAACCAGGATTGTTTTGGGATAATTAAGCGCCCTGATTTTCAGGCCTTCTTTGTCGCTGACGGAATGGGCGGCGCGCAGGGTGGCGCCACCGCTTCGCGTATGGCGATCGGAGCCCTACAGGACTCTCTAAACCAGCCAGATGCTCGCGTATCGCTCGATTCTATTACCTCCACCGTTAGCTCAATTAACCTCAAAATATACGATAAGGGGAGCGCCGAGCCCGCCTACGCGGGAATGGGTACAACCTTGGTCGGTTTGGTGTTTACCCCGGGGGCGGCCTTTGTGCTCAACGTTGGGGATTCGCGAGCATACAGGATCCGGCACCAAAACATCGAGCAGATCTCAAAGGATCATACCTTGCTAGGTGAGCTGATTAGCTCTGGAACCATTCAAGCCGATGACGCTCGGGGGCAATCTGTATCTCACATGCTGACCCGTTCGCTCGGACCTCTACCAGAGGTGGAGGTTGAGGCACGCGCGCTTCCTGAGCTACCTGAGAACGGAGATATCTACGTGCTCTGCTCAGACGGCCTAACAAACTATGTCCCAGCGGAAGATATCCTCGCCGTGGCGCGACAAAATCCACTTGATGACGCGAGCCAGATCCTAATTAATTTAGCCAACCAACGTGGAGGTGGTGATAATATTACAGTTCTACTGATCGCGGTTGGAGAGAAAACTCCCCGATCCAGAAAGCCGACACTCCCGTTTCCCCCATTTGAATCGGAATCATCACAATTAGATGACCAAGGTAGTGATACGGAGAGAATAGCTGAAACGAAGCCCGTTATACCCCAACCACCTCCGGTAGAAGAGCCAAAAGACTTAAAGGCGGAACGCAAAGCGTTAAGAGAACGACAAAAGGTGTACGGTGGACGGACTCCGGCGCTTCCAACATTTATTCTTCTTGGCGCGACATTAGGTACAGGATTATTTATCGGAGGTATCGCCCGCAAAGCCTCGCTATTTGGTTTTGAAAAGATTAACTCTTTCTATCCCAACTCTGAAGCACCGACCCGGAACGAAATGATCCCGCGCAAAGAGGGTCTTGATGACGTTACATCGCTCGCTGCTTTAGCTCGCCAAATCAGATCTGAAAGAGCTAGTGATCAGGATGAATCACTCTCATCTTCTGGATCCACTCGCAAGCCTGACCAGATTCGTGCCTCGATCCTACGGCTAGAACAACAGATCAAGACGCTCAGAGAGAACGCGACAAGCTCAAACATCGGCAATACTGAGCCGATTAGGACTGAGGTAGATCGATTACAGAAGGAATACTCAGCCATTGAAGCGAACCTTGATGTGGCTTCAAGAGCGGTTACTCTCTGGCTAAGTCGACAAGTAACATTTGAGAATAGAGCTAAGGATGGCGAATCTTTAGCTGATGTCGAGCAAGTGGCTGCTTACTCAACAGCTATCAAAGAGAAGTTGGCGTCATTATCAGCGGTATCGTACCAATACCGGGGCAAGGCCGATGAAGTAGAACTCTACCCGGGCAACACGGCGTTGAGGGCTGATTTTGAAACGCTTCAAGCCAAACGAGATCAGTTGCGCGCGGAGCTTCAGACGGATGTTAGAAAGGCACTCGGCAATATATTGGCCAATACTTACAAAGATTATGAGACGATTAAAATAAAGCGCGATATCTTATGGCTCGATCTTCAGTCCGCCAAACGCGAGCTAGAGGTTCAAACTGCCTTAGTAGATTCAGATCAAACCAAGCGCGCCGACTTGATTCGCTCGCTAGAGGAGCGACTGGTGGCTGAACAGAGAGAGCTAAAAGAACCTCGCAGCAAGTAGCGTAAGAATGGCCGGCAAAACCTACCCGTAGCGAGAAAGTGGAGGTTGATTTGATAATCGTGGTAGGGCGTGGTTTGCCTGCCTTCCGTAGGGCTACTTCACCTTCCGAATAAACGGCTTGCTAGAGACGTACGACTCCCCTTGAAGCTGCGAGACTAAACGGTCGGCCTGAACCTTATTCTCCTCTGGGCCAACCATCACCCGATAGAAACTCTGACCACTGACGCTGGCTGATTCTACTATAACTGGGAAGCCAGAACGCTTTAACTTTTTAGCTACCGCCTCTGCCTCAGAGAGCTTCTTTGGGGCCGCTACCTGCGCAAAATAGCCAGGAGGCAATACCTTTCTGACAAGCCCCTTGTTATCATCTTTTGGGGCTGGTTTCTCAGCTTGCTTAGCGACTTCGGTGTCCGATAATTTCCCCGCGGATTTAAGCTTCTCATCACTTTGATCAAGCTTGGCCTGAGAATCAGCGATTTTAACTTGATCTACTCTAGTCGCCTCATTTCGGGCGTTGGCGATTCGCTCGTCAAGCAGCGCCATAGCTGCCGCGTCTGGGCCATTAGCGGCTGCTTTCTGCGGAGATCCTCCGAGCATCCTGACTGAGGAAGGAACTTGACCTGGGAGTGACTCCGCGCCGAGTCCCTCATCTGAGCCTATTATCAATTCTCCATTCTTCGACGCGTCATCGAAAAGCTCCGGCTCATCGGCTCCGCCATTTACTAGTGATCCAGCCTGTCCGGCATTCTTTAGATCTTTACTTCCACCGTCTGTCAGATCGGAGATGGTAATTTTTTGAGTTGGTGGGGCCTCATCACGTAATTCAGCGTTGTCTCCAACCCTAACAGACGCCCGCGGACCATTCGATTCCCTGAGTATCGCTGGCTCTTTCAGGCGTTCATACACACCCTTAGGATTGAGCGCCGCGTTGTTGGCGTAAAGCTCTGGCACCGGGAGCTTAGCAACCTCACCAGCGGAGCTCTCACGCGCGGACTCAAAGCCAACATAACGACCAGAGAAGAAACCAACGAAATAACCTCCAACGATCGCGCCCACTGCCAAGCCCAACCATACCGCGACCTGTAACCTACCAAGACGGACCTCCCAGCCCTGTCGCGCCGCTCTACGCCCCGCGCTATCGTCACGCTCGTTAGATACATTCGGCCTAAGAGAGTACCCAGCTCCACTTCTCTGCTCCGCTACTGTTCCGCGCATCTTCTCTCCATCAATAGGGGGAGGTTTCGCCTCACTTCCCCAAACTCACTATACAAGAAAGTCCGAAACCGAGACCAGCCGCTATTTCACGAATCGTCTCATCTTGAAGACCTCGCTCCAGAGATAATCTGGTAGCCGGCGCGTTTATGAACGCGTGTCCCTCTCGTGACAATCGCTCAAAAGCTTCGCACCAGGCCTCCACCTCGTTATGAGCGATCGCGCGCGCTGCGTATACTGGCAAAAACAGGGCGCTCAGTAAGAGATTCCTGTAGACCTCAACCCCACGGATTAATTCCGCTATTTTTCCCCGCGCTACAGGGAGCGGCAGTAATCCCGAGAACCTAGAGTATCTCTCGATTAAAACTCGCGCACTCCAGAGTGGTGACGAGCACTCGTCAAAGAGCGCCACCGCGGGATCAAAATCACCGGATGGGGTTGTAGACGCCGCGTGAAAAAGAAACCTCGCCCAGAGGTCTCGATTCGATAATTTATCGACAACTCGTCCTAAATATTTCGCGCTCAAGATCTCGGACAGAGCGCGATCGCGACTTAAAAGCCAGCCATCCTCGGGCATCGTGACGCGTGTCCGTCCGCTTATTCGCAGATTGGCGATAGCTTTGACGGTCCTTGACTCCAAACGTTCGTGATAATGATGAGAGGTCCAAATAGCCACGGGGGGATTATCATCAGGTATCTCAACTTCTCTACGAGACTCTCCCTCATGGTCGAGGATCCATTCTACCGCCTCCTTAAAAAGATCAATCAGCTCCGCGTCCGATTTAATCTCTCTTTGCTGTAACGGGCACACCCGGAATGTCGCTCGATCGCCATTATTCACAATTAACAGAACCTGCAACGCCGCTCGCGCCAGAAGTCGAATGCGGGCATAGACTGGCTCTGTATTATCTGGGAGGAGGCACCAGATACCCTTATCTAGATAATCGTTAACTGCGTTGTGTCTACCCAATAGGCCCAAAGCTTCTCCTACTCCGCTAGAGACCTCCGATAGAAGCTCTTGTTTACTGACATTGGAGCAGACGATGTAGCCGTTATCATTCCTCCATTTGGCGTCACTTGTCTTTGACAATCCCGCTATCAGCAAACCAGCTATCGTCACCGCGCTCTGCCGGGTCGCTTTGGCTATCTCAACAGCAGCCGTCGAGCTCAATTCGCCGTGATCTAATGAGTACATCGGCAGAAAACGCGCCGACTTTGGTAGGTCAATTGTCGGATATTCCACAGAGACCAGCTCTAACAGACGCTTAGTCAGAATACTCATCCTCTTATCTCCTTAAGACACATCTTGAGTAGCTCCTTTAATTCGTCTGTGCAGTGAACAGAGTAAGCAGCAGCGACATCAGGAACGGTTCTTAGAGCCGCTGGCGAACGCTCTGCCTCTAAGATCTCCCCTGCCCTTCTTAAAACCCGATTCCCCTCGTGCACCGCTCGCGCGACATCCTCGCGGCCATCCCTTAAGATACCGGCGACGATCAAAACCTTCGCGGCCTCGGAGAAGAGCTCGGCTCCGATAGCAGGCCTTAAAAGCTCAAGACGCTCCAAGCTCTCAAACAACCAAGCCTGACTATCAACCGTGATAATGGAAAGATTACCGAATAGCCCGCGCTGAAGATACTCCTGCAGCACCTCACTCGGAGACTTCTCATCAAAAGCGGCGAGCACCTCGTTCCAAACACGTCGTGGCGAAAGTGTCGCGAGCGCTCCACTCTTTACCGCTTCAAGAAACGCCGCCAAGGTAGTCATATCAAAATGAAACGACAATCTGACTAGATAACGTACCGCTCGGAAGAGTCGCGTCGGATCATCAATAAAACTCCTCGGATGAAGCACCCGAAGCGTCGAGGCTTGGATATCACCGATTCCACCACAAGGATCAATCGCCTCTTTCTCGAGGTTCGCTCGCGAGACACCGCCACTTCGCAACCTCTGATAGCTCTCTAAGCTGATCGCTATCGCATTAGAAGAGAAGTCTCGACGCCAGAGATCTCGATCAATCGGCGCCGGACGCACCGTCGGTAAAGCTCCTGGTCGCTCATAAATCTCTTCCCTAGCTGTAGCGACATCTATCTCATCAAGAAATGGGGCTACTTCAGCGGCTGAGGCCCCAACGAAAGGCGCGACTAACTTGACTGTTAAAAACTGCTCATGGACCTTAACTGAACACCCTAGAAGCATTGCTAGCTGATTGGCGAAGGGAACTCCCTCACCTTCCACGACTATATCAAGATCGTGCTCTCCGACCTGTCTTCCCATCAGTGCGTCACGAACAACTCCTCCGACAACGAACACTCGCTCACCTCTTTCACCAGAGATCCGCAGAGCCGAATCGACAGCTCTCTCAAGCCCGATCAATCCTCCGTTGTTAGAGCACTCGTCACCCACAGCGAGACGCTCCTAACCCTCGTGACATTCATCGTCTGACATGATCTCGTCTCTAAAGATCGGCAAACCAACCGACTGTTGCCCTCGGTATTTACCAGTATCGTCGTAACGAATAACGCTCGGCGATTTAAGCTCAAATAAACCAACCCTGGCGATCTTCATTTTTGGGTAAAGCAATATCGGATTCGGTCCGTGATTAGCTAACTCAAGCGTTACAGCTCTGTCACTATGACCTGGGTAAACCATCATCGCCGTCTGAACGATCGTCAAGCCAACTCTCGCCAACGTGCTTCGACCCTCAATTAGAAATCCGATCGAAGCTCCAACCGTAACGCGTTGGAACGTATGTCCCAACATGAACTCGCCGGGTCTGAGGGTATACGGCTTATCAGGGGTAATAATAATCTGATCGTATGGAGGAGGCTCAGCCTTCATCACATCTACAACGTATCCACCACGAGGCTTCAGTAACTCCTCACCCAAATGCAAGGTGATCCCAGATGACCGGATCCACTTCTCGGAAAACGGAGTGATCTTCAGTTCCCCATTCTTGATTACGTTCTTAATATCCTCATCTGATAACATCATAGCGATCACCTATTTCTACATTTAACCCGGCCGATAAGAATACAACGATTACGCCAAAATCGACAGAAGAACCGCCCCTTGGGCGCCCCAAACCACTCTTTAGCACACTTTTTGAGCATTAACTATTTCCAAGTGACTAATATTATTGTAAAACCCGTTTGGTAGTGGCCAAGTCGACACCAAACCAAAGGTCAAAATAAAGTACTAACAAAGAGTTTAGGCTATGGAAAATTCAGATCTTAGAGCAAAAGAGATTCAGGGCAGTTACAAGTGGTTAATGATCGCTGGGTCAGCCGCTGTTCTTTTAAGCTGCTTCCTATTCTACGTTGACGACGTTGTAATGAGCCACGCACCAGAGCGCGACAAAGCTCACGCTGCTGAGATGGCTGAGCTAAGAAAGGCACAGGCTAGCCTGCCATCGCGAGTAACGGATTCCAGGCAAACCCTACCTTTAGAGATCGAGGCAGAAAACAAAGAAGCCCACGAGGCAGACGGCCACGCTCACTAAACGAGACGGTCAGACTTTAGTGGCCCGCGATTTATCAAGAAAAGCGATCTCTTATCTCCTCTCAGCGTTAAATCAAATGGCGCCGAAGGACTCGTCTCTTGAGCAGAGAGAAGCCGCAATTAGAGGAGTGCTAAGACGTTATCCCTTCTGGACAGACGGCCAACTGTCTCTTGCTAACATAGCTCTTCAAGGAGACAACGTTGCTCTTGCTTACAGCTCAGCGATCTCAGCGAAAATCCTCTCCGGGCAAGATAACGTGCGCTTAAGGCAATCGCTATTCCTGTTAGGTAGATGTTTTCTCAAGAGAAGCGATTGGCAAGCTGCTTTGAATTATTTTAGGGAAGCCGAGACACTGGGACTTAATTCAAGCTCACTTAAAGAAGACACCGCGGCTGCCTATATTTTAGGCGAGAGATACGCCGAGGCGCTTAAGGCCCTTGAGGCGATCCCGGATAGTGAGATATCGCCGGAGGCTAAGGCGGCGTTGGGGTTTGTTAGGGGAGTGCAAGGATTTGCGGATGAGATAAATATGAGGCTGGATAAACTATAGGATTGTATGAATCTGAAATCGATCGGCTCATGTTTCTTGTTTATTTTACTCCTCATCGCGCCAACTGGCGCCTTTTCAGAGCCGCAGAGATATAGAATCGCTGCGATTCTCCCCTTAAGCGGTCAGGTTTCCTCGCTAGGGTCATACGTTCGCAAAGGAATCGAACTGGCGTTGGAGAGGTTACCACCCTCAGAGCAGGGATCCTTAGAAGTAGTGTTTGAAGACGATCAGTTTGAGCCAGCCAAAACCATAGGCGCCTATCGCAAGCTCAAAGCAACTCAGGGGATTGATGCTGTCTTGGTAGTGGGCTCACCGCCAGCAAATGCTCTTGGTCCGATTACGGAAAATGACGGGACGCTATTAATGGCAATAGGCGCATCCGACCCGTCAATCGCTGTCGGTAAGAAATACTCGTTTATACATTGGGTCTCTCCCTTAACATTAGCCGAAAAACTTGCAGATCAAATGATAAAACGAGACTTCCAGCGAGTCGCCTTTATCGTAGCCGAGGTAACAGGTACAATGGCGGCAGCAGACGCGGCAGTTGCTGCTCTAAAAATTCGCGGTGCCGCTCAGAGAATTATATACCGAGAGGACTTCATCAAAAATACGACCGATTACAGGACCGCTCTCTCTAAAATTCGACAAGAGAAAGCTGATGCGGTAGTCGCGGTTCTATTTCCTGGCGCTCTGGCCTCCTTCGCGCGACAGTTCCGTGAAATGAGAATTGCAGCGGATCTGATTGGGATTGAAACTTTTGAAGATGCCGCCGAGGTGAAAGCTTCAAATGGCGCGCTAATTGGGACTTGGTACGTAAACGCCTCGGATAATCGAAGTGATTTTATTGAGGAGTACAAGCGCAAATACGAAGAGCATCCTGGCTGGGCAAGTGGAAATGGGTACGACTCGCTGAAGCTTATTTCGTCCGCTGTAAAAAGTGTCGGTTCAAATAACAAACAAATTGGCGACTTTCTGCGTGCCGTTAAGGACTACGCCGGCGCGACCGGCATCTATTCGTCTTCAGGGGACAATCGCTTTACTTTACCAGCTACATTAAAAAGAGTGACCCCTAGGGGATTTGAAAGTTTTGAATAAATTGACTCTGAGAGTGAGTGCCAGCTTATTATTACAACTCCGATGCCTAAAGAAGCCCCACCCCCAACCAATCCCAATCAAGCTACCTTCGGCATCTCCTATCTAGACTCCGGCGGCACCCACCCTCCCCTGCTTTGCCTACACGGTATTCAAGGAAGCAAAGAATCATTCTCGTTTTTGCTTAACTCGCCGCTCGCGCGACAAGCTCGACTGATTATCCCTGATATTCCCGGATTCGGAGCGTCTCACGCGCCTTCCGATTGTGTATTCGACCTAGAGCGACAGGCTGAGCGTCTGGTCGATTTTATTGATGAAATAAAAATCAAGCGGCTCATCGTTTACGGACACAGCCTTGGAGGTATGTTGGGAACTCTGTTGCTTGAAAAAATTCCAGACAGGATCACCGGACTCATAAGCTCTGAAGGTAATCTTAGTTTAGAGGATTGCGGAGAAAGCAGGCGTGTTGTCGAGATCGACTTTGATGAGTTTGAGGCCACTCGGTATCCGGAGCTTAAAAAGCGTGGCGTCAGCACCAGTGCAGTATCCTTTTACTCAACCGCTAGATCTGTGGTACACCTCTCGGAAAGCGCGCGACTTTTCACAGTGCTGGCGAATTCTCCGCGTCCTGTGTTGTTTATCAGAGGAGGTGCCAGCCACTTCAAAAGCGTTCCCGTCGGGGATAATGTACGTAACGTGGAGATCCCAAACGAGACTCATTTCACCCTGCCAGGGAGTCGCGGATCAATCGATATAGTAACTAGTTTTTTTAGCGAGCTGTGTGGGTGAGAATTAGAGACATCCGGACGCGAGCCAGCACAGCTCGTGCGCGCCGGTGTCACTAACGGGTCAAACACTAGGCCACCCAGCTTTTTTCAGTGCGATTCAACAATCCAGAACGGTCCCTCTTCTAAGCCCCCGCTTGCTTTTTCGCATGCCGTCATAGTACCCTCCTCCGGAACCCAGGGGTGGTCGCATAGTAGTGACCTGAGATGCTTCTAAAAGAAGCAAAACCCTTTGAACCTGAGGCGGATAACACCGACGTAGGGAGAGGAATAATGAAAACACACACACCATTCTCGGCATACACACCTTCATACTGCGCCTTACCAGAGGCCTCATACACAAGGACTAGTGCAGCTCAACATGACAACCGCGCGGCCTCAGATGCTACTCAACTTAGAGGGACGCGCTGGGCACTTGTTATCGTGTGCGCCCTTCTCAACATCTCACACGCAACTGCGCAACCCTCGATAACAAATCCTGCATCCGGGCAATCGCTAAACAATCCGACAGAACTTTACATTTATGGGGCCTCCTTCACCGCCCCGCTCCAGAAGGTGCCACAAAGCACAACTGTTGTGCGAGAGCAGCGCCTTCAAGAAAAGGGGGAGAACTCATTTGATTATGAAATAGAGTCTATCCCAAACCTTACTTGGTCTGCTGGAACTTCACGACCACGATTTTTCTTGATACGTGGTATCGGAGAACTCGAACAATACCAAGGGGCACCGAATCCATCTGTAGCAACTATCATCGATTCGATCGACTTTAGCGGATTAGGGCTAGTTACGCCGATGTTCGATATCGATCAGGTCGAGGTTCTACGCGGACCACAAGGAATCAGGTTTGGCTCGAGTGCCCTTGCAGGAGCGCTCAACGTGCGTTCGCACGATCCGACTGAGTTTACCACCGGACGCCTTGAGCTTATGGCGGGAAACGATGAATTGTTCGCCGGTGGTGTGGCGGTCGGCGGAGCGATTCCAGAGAGCAACGGAAAGCTTCAACTGCGCTTCTCAGCCTACAATTCCCAGAGTGATGGGTTCCGCGATAATGTGTTCCTGCAGCGAGACAACACCAACAAGCGAGACGAATCTCTCGCCAGGCTTAAGCTACGCTATATCCCCTCCTCAAAGTTATCTTTTGACCTTTCTGTTTGGGGAGTAGAAGCAAATAACGGCTATGATGCCTTTGCTCTAGATAACTCATTTAACACCCAGTCGGATAAGCCCGGCCAAGACGCGACCTCGGTTCGCGCTGCTTCATTTGCCACAAATGCCACGCTGTCGGAAGGGGTCGCACTAGAGTCGATCTCATCTATCGCGCGCACTTCTATAGACTACAGTTATGACGGCGATTGGGGTAACAATCCATTTTGGGGGGCCTATGCCCCATACGACTACTTCTCTGATTCGGGTCGCACCAGAAAGGTATTAAGCCAAGAGTTTCGCCTGCGTTCCCCAGATGACGCTACTTACCAACACGGAGAATCGTGGCGTTGGTTAACAGGAGTGTTTGCTCAGCGACTAACCGAGGACACTTCGACGCTCGAGTTAGCAGATAATGTTGCGTACAATGACATCTCCAGCGATTACCTGGCGCGAACTGGCGCAATTTTTGGAGACCTTGAGGTGCCACTAAGCCATGGCTTCTCCCTTGTGCCAGGCCTACGCCTTGAACAACGCAACACTCGTTACGACGATTCTAGGAGTGCCGATTTTTCACCGACCTACTCGATGCTCGGTGGCTCAACAGCTATTCAAAAGGATCTTACTGAATCCGTTCGTGGATATCTCTCGGTATCGCGTGGATACAAAGGTGGTGGCTTTAATCCAGGAACACGCGTTCCTACGGAGAGACGCCAGTATGACCCCGAGTATCTGTGGAACTTTGAATTAGGAACTAAGGGGACATTCCTCGATAAGAAACTCTCCTCGAACCTAGCGTTATTTTACAATCTACGACGCGATCAACAGCTTAAATTCGCCATACAAGACAACCCGTCGGATCCTCTCTCTTTTACCTACCTCACCGAGAGCTCTGCTGAGGGACGCTCTATCGGTTTAGAGCTTGAAAATACTTATCAAGCTCTTCCCTGGTGGCAACTCTTTGTATCTGGATCACTCCTTGATTCTGAATTCACATCTGTTCCATCAGAGAGTAGCGACCTTCAAGGGCGCGCATTTTCGGTTGCTCCATCGTGGCAGTACTCAGCAGGAACCCGCGCAGATTTTGGTCATGGAGTTTTCGGGCGAATAGAGATTACTGGAAAGGATGCGTTTTACTTCGATGATAGTCATAACCAACATAGCTCCCCCTACGCCCTCTTTAATGCATCACTCGGATGGCGTCATGATCGCTGGCAGGTTCTGCTCTGGAGCAGAAACCTCCTCAATGAAAGGTATGATGTGCGTGGCTTCTACTTTGGAAACGAGCCCCCGGATTTCCCAAACAGGCTCTATGTCCAGCGGGGAGATCCAAGAGCGTTCGGATGTACGCTGTCGTACAATTTTTAGACGCAGCACCGGCCACTATCATTGAGCACCACCGACAGCCCCTTCTATGCTGTCAACATACATCCAGCAGAGCCATGTATAAAAAAAAGAACACCTTTGTGGACTGTAACTGATACGGACTCGCTCACAGCTTTATTGCTCAATCCTCGACTACCCGCCGTTAATGTTTCAGAGTTTAGTGGCCACTCAACACCGGTAATTGTCACAGATGCACCATCTCCCCGAGGGACTAGGGAGATCGTGTCACCACACGCCACATCGCCAGGATAGTAAGAGCACTCCTTACCTCCTTCACTCGAGAGCACTCGACACGTCATCATGCCATCATGTAATACAATCGCCACCCTGCGGTGATATCGTTCGAGCACCGATAAAATCACGAGCGCATGATCAATGCGCCCTGTAAGGTTGGCAACGACAAGTATCTCGTTCATGTCACGAGCTATCGCCAGCTCTAAGCATTTCTCAAAATCATTTGTTTCCTGGCAATCAAGCTGCACGTATTCACTGCTGGGAAACCGTGTCAGCACTCCCGCGTGTTTTATTGAATCAAAGTCTCCGCAAATGACATGCGGGGCGAAGTCCTCGGGCAGATGCCTTACCGCACCATCTGCCGCGATAATTAACTCAGCGCCCTGAGCAATCGCAGCGATATCAAGGGTACCAACGTCAGGAGCATTAAGAACGATACAAGCTTTGCGACTCATGGAAATTAGCGTAGCGCACTAGTAGCGAGGAATTCAAGGCCGCTTCATTTTCGAGGTATTTCCGGCGTAGGTTTGACTTTAGCCTAGGCAATAGCGAGAGGACTTGCATTAGAAAATAGAGTATAACAACCAGGCCCAGCGGGCCCCCTCGGCTCCGCCTAATTTGGGTAGTTATATCACTAAGGGACTTGGCAAATGGATCTTAAAATCAAAGGAAAAAGAGCTCTTGTTTTCGCTTCTTCTGAAGGGCTAGGAAAAGCTATAGCAAAGGAACTCTCCGCGGAAGGTGTTAGAGTGATTATCAGCTCTCGCAACTCTGAGAAGCTGGCTTCCACCGCCCAAGAGATTGGAGCGGCCGGTTTTATTACTTGCGATCTCTTACATAAGGGAGCGGCACGTGAACTCACCAGAGCCGCTATTGAGAAACTTGGGGGGCTAGATATTTTAGTAACCAACGCCGGGGGACCTCCAACCGGTGTATTCAAAGATATAACGATAGAGCAATGGGAATCTTCATTTCAGTCGCTCTTTATGAGTTTGGTTGAATCAATTCAAGAAGCGTTACCAGAGATGTCTAAAGCTGGATGGGGGCGCATACTGATGCTTACATCTGTCGCTGGGAAGGAACCTATTCCTAATTTGACTGTGTCGAGTTCCCTGAGAGCCGGAGTGCATGGGCTTGTTAACGCTATGAGTAAAGAGATCGGAGTTAACGGCATCACAATCAACGCTTTAATGCCTACTTTTACCGCGACTGAAAGGCTGAGAGAGCTTCGCCGAAATGAGGAAGAGATGCTTAGCAAGATTCCGATGAAGAGACTCGGAAAACCTGACGAACTTGGCAAATTAGCCGCGTTTCTGGCTTCTGAGCACGCTGGTTTTATAACGGGACAGGCGATAGCGTACGATGGTGGGGCTTTGGCGGGTATTTAGGAGTGAGCGTAAAGATAAGGGGAGCTAGAGTATTTTCTCAGTCCGGTATCCGAGCGGATCGCTCTGGCCCCTATCGATGAAACGTTTAATAGGTCGCTTGTAAATAATGATCGCCCGAGGACTATGTAGCACCCCGGAGAGCATAGCAATACCCTGCTCAGTAAAAACATACGGCAGATATCTTCGGCCCCCGCGACCTGATTTTGAGATGCCAATTTGGTATCTCAAAGAGCTAACCTCTTGTTCAGACAACTGAAACATAAAATCCTCGGGAAAGCGTTCACCCTAAAAACGGCAGTTAAGGAGGACTAAAGTGGTGCAGCTGGTTAAAAGCACAAGAGATTTTGAAATTTTCGGCGCGCAACCCTGGCACCGTCAGGGTGAGCACCAAAAATTCAAAAGCCGCAGTGATTTTAGCCAGATGCGCCGGTTTGGGACCCGCAACTGCCGTTTTTAGGTTCACGGTTTCTCTGAACCGCGCGCACGAGCGCGCCTGTTTCGGTTCCGTACAATTGAGCAAGGTCTGAATCGAGCATGACCTTGTGATTTCGAATTAAGTATATGTTCTGCTCTACCAGTCTACGATTCTCTCCCTCTTTCATACGCCACCTCAATTTAGATAAACCCCTCTTGTTATCGATAAGATCTGTGATAAGTTGCCAACGAGCATAACAAATACCTAGCTCGGAGCGACGAAGCCTGGAAGGACGTGACGCAATCGCTCAAACCAGATGAAACTAGAGACACAAAGACTAATCCTTAGATACTGGCAGCCATCTGATCGTGATAGCATTGTAGCCGGTCTCAATGATTTATCGGTATCTAAGTGGCTCGCTTTCGCTCCCTATCCCTACACAACTAGGGATGCAGAAGGCCAAAAGAGAAGGGCCTATCGATGTATGGCTGATGGTGAATTCAAGGACGAATGCATAACCGGATTGCTGGTTGAAGAGTGGGTAAAGTGATAAACATTGATTTGAGAGGGTCGACAGCGCTCCCGCTCACTGAAATTTTATCCGTCTAGAGGTATTGTGAGGAAGATACTGATAATTTATCTACTAGCCTCATCATACGCGGCACTCGATGTTGATTCGCTAGCAAGTAAAGGAATACTTGGCCGCTGAAGCGATGCTAATTCTTGTATCCATGGGTCTCTTTATCTTTCCCGGGTTGCTCAGCGATGCGCTCGCTTACCTAAGCTTAGTTCCGGTTGTACGGGAAAGACTCACTTATGCAGCCTTCTTTTCCGGCTCAAAGACTATTCTTAGGCCAGCTGCCTTCAATATTCCATGCAGAGTTGAGAGCCTCGGGTTACCACTCTTAGAGAGCGCGCGATATACAGCTTGTCGGGTTATCCCAGATTTTTTTGATAGTCTCGAAAAATTTGTCTTTCTGGCCTCTAGAACATTTTTAACTGCTAGTAAAAACGCCTCTTGCGACTCCGTCTCTAGCACATCAGCCAAGTATCCTGCGGCGTATTCCGGGTCTTTTAGCCGCCTGAGAAGGGTTGTCTTATAATCTTTAGTTCTCACTGTATCTTCTCCACAGAATCTTCGCCTTATCGATGTCCTTTTTTTGAGAGGCTTTGTCCCCTCCGCCTATCAAGACAACCACCTCGTCTCCTCTAAGACCATAGTATACGCGGAGTCCTGGACCTTTCATGATCCGCAACTCATATACTCCTGACCCGAGAGCTTTGTGATCTCCGAAGTTGCCGACTGACAAGCGAGTTAAGCGGGAGTCGACTGCCCGTTGCAATGCCGTCGTTAACTTATCGTGCCACTCTTCGAACGGGACTTTTCCCGAGTCGAGCCGCAACATTACAATTTTTCGCTCGCGGATATTCACTAATATAGTGTAAACTATAAGTTACAGTAAGGCAATCAAACATTTTTCTTAATCCCGCGGTCGACAAGATGTTACGGGATAACATGCCAAATCAGGGAACTAGGTCGTGAACGACTTATGTCGCGGCGCTTTGACCTCACCTATCGCCCTAGCAGAAAGCAGCAACGCAAGCCCTAACTCATTGCTCCGGTGAATACAGATGCGTGACAGATTATTTGAACAGCCACATTCAACTCTCGGATACCGGTGCTCTTCCGCGCAAAATTGTCCTTCGGACGATCCGCAATGGCAAATTTGAATTGACCCAAATGGCGCCTCTACCCGTAAAACAACCCTAAAACAAGCAGTTGCGGCCCTGCAAATGGCACATCTGCTCAAAAGCCGAAGTGGTTTTGAGCAGACGCACCATTTACAGAGCCGCAACTACTGTCTTTAGGTTTAATTCACGTCACAAAAATTCGAAGAACGCCTCAAGGTTCGCTGTCGCGGCGGGGAAAGATTTTACCTCGCCCCCCCCTCCCCTAAGAGGTATAGTGAACGGCACATACACTTGCCACTCGTACATTTATTAGGACTCTCCAATAACTATGTCATAGTCTTTTTCAAAATCTGGATAGCAGCACCGAATCGCTGCATTGATATCCAAGCTTGAAAATTCCTCATAACGAGGATGGGCTTCATCAATAAAATCAATCTTCTTATTAGTCAGAAGCT
This sequence comes from Bdellovibrionota bacterium, assembly GCA_044356215.1. GTDB lineage: Bacteria > Bdellovibrionota_C > UBA2361 > UBA2361 > OMII01 > OMII01. Next base: position 53,504 of record JBIKWQ010000001.1, read on the forward strand.
GCATTTTCTCCCGAAGCACTTCTTTTTCTTGAAGGCCTGTTTTTGTCGTAAAAAGCAACAGGGTTCGTTGATCTGGGAGAATCTCAACTGGGATCAGCTTATCATCCCAGGCGACAGATCCTGCAACTAATCTCAAGACATTTGCGCCGATCAATTCAGCTAGCTGTATTTCTCGCTGATTCGATGATTGTCTCAGCGTATTATCGGAAGCACTTGCGATTACTGGAACATTATTCTGATGTTGAACCATAGCTTACCAATAAATAAAAGTTCATAGTCCAGGCTCTACCAAGATTCATGTCATATCCTACCACAGTTATTTTTGCCAGTCTATTGACAGCTACTGTCTTTGGAATTGCCCCGGCTTATAATCACCAGACCATTCTGAAATGTAGGCACTTTTTTCTAGGAACTGACTACCAATGGGAGACAACTAGTTACCCACACTGGTCCTAGGTCAGCTAACCGATCGTTCCGCCGAAAGATCATGGCCTAACCAAGTGGGGTTCCCGAGTGACAAACCCCGCGTGCTCATCACACACGGGCCCCCTCCCCTAAAACAATCCCTGCAGAGTCTCTAAAGAGGTCTGATTCATCTTGTAATCAGACTGAGGCTTCTTAGCCTCAGTGCCAGGCTCCTCTCCCTCTACACGAACGTGACGCTGACCGTACGCCGCAACTCCGGAGCCAGCCGGAATTAGACGGCCCATGATTACGTTCTCTTTTAGTCCACGTAGGGTATCAACCTTACCGGATACAGCCGCCTCTGTGAGAACCTTTGTGGTCTCTTGGAAGCTCGCCGCTGAGATAAACGAATCAGTTGAGAGCGCTGCCTTGGTGATACCCAAGAGAAGCGGCTCATAGGTAGCTGGCTTACCACCGTTAGCTACTACACGCTGATTCTCATCTATCACTCTGAAACGCTCTACGTTATCACCGATCAGGAAGCTGCTATCGCCGAACTCACTGATCTTAACACGCTTAAGCATCTGACGAACGATTACCTCGATGTGCTTATCGTTGATGCGCACACCCTGTAATCGGTAGATCTCCTGTACCTCGTTTACTAGGTAAGCTGCGAGAGCCTTAACTCCCTCAATACGGAGGATGTCATGCGGGTTAACCGATCCATCGGTGAGAACCTCACCAGCCTTTACTCGGTCTCCACGCTGAACCACAACGTGCTTAGTCTTAGCTACTAGGTACTCACGCGGCTCTCCAAAGTCAGGAGTTACCACGATCTTACGCTTACCGCGGGAATCCTCACCGAAATCAACGACTCCATCAACATCGCTGACAACCGCTGGATCCTTTGGCTTACGAGCCTCGAGCAACTCAACTACTCGTGGAAGACCTCCAGTAATATCCTTGGTCTTAGTCGTAGCGCGCTCGCGCTTAGCGATAACATCTCCGGCGTCGATATCTGAGTTGTGCTCAACTACAAGTCTTACACCAACCGGCAGGTTGTAGACTCGAGTATCTCCGTTCTCGCCGTGAATCACGATACGAGGACGTAGGTCGCTGCTCTTATCCTTGGCTTGAACGATCTCTCGCTCTGCGAATCCAGTGCGCTCATCAGTGCGCTCTTCCATCGTATACTCAGATACGTCAACCCACTCAACGCGACCAGCAAGCTCGCTCAAGATAGGAATCGTAAATGGATCCCACTCGCTCAATAGCGCGCCAGGCTTAACTTCCTGTCCTTCCTCTACACGGAGACGAGCTCCGTATACGAGCTGGTGACGCTCGCGCTCACGACCATCACCCTTATCGACGATAACGATCTCACTCTTGCGGCTCATCACCACAGAGGTACCGTCGCGACGACGTGCCAGACGAACTCCATCCAACTGGATTGCTCCAGCGTAACGAGCCTCTAAAGATGTAGATTCAGCGCGCCCAAGAGCCGCTCCTCCGATGTGGAACGTTCTCATGGTTAGCTGAGTACCAGGCTCACCGATTGACTGCGCGGCGATAACACCAACAGCCTCTCCCATGTTAACCAAGTGACCTCGAGCAAGATCACGCCCGTAGCACAAGCTACAAACACCACGCTCGGATTCGCACGTTAATACGGACCGAATCAGAACTGTATCGAGCCCGGCATTTGAGATCTTAGTGGCCAACTCCTCGTCGATCTGTTGATTACGGGAAACGAGAATCTCATTGGTGATCGGATCACGAACGTCCTCGCCCGCTGTCCTTCCAAGGATGCGGTTGTACAAGCTCTCGATCTCCTCACCGCCCTCGATGAGCGCTGACATATCAAGACCTTCCATTGTTCCGCAATCGTAATCACCAACGATGCTGTCCTGCGCTACGTCAACCAGCTTACGAGTTAGGTAACCCGAACTAGCTGTCTTAAGCGCGGTATCAGCAAGACCCTTACGAGCTCCGTGCGTTGATACGAAGTACTGAAGAACCGTTAGACCCTCACGGAGGTTAGCCTTAATCGGCTGCTCAATGATCGATCCATCTGGCTTAGCCATGAGACCACGCATTCCACCTAGCTGACGGATCTGCTGGCTGGAACCACGCGCGCCCGAATCAGCCATGATGAAGATCGGGTTAAACGACGGGCCACGCTTTGTCTCTCCATTAGACTCAGCCTTGAACTCAGTCGAAGAGATTGTCTCCATCATGTCGTTGGCGATACGATCACCCACGTCAGACCAGATATCGATGACCTTATTGTAGCGCTCACCGGATGTAACCAAACCTTCTCTGTATTGATTATCGATCTCAGCTACCTTGCCGTCCGCCTCAGCTAGAAGCCCCTTCTTAGCATCAGGGATTACCATGTCGTGAACTCCGATTGAGATTCCCGAAATAGTAGCGAAGTAGTATCCGTTGTCTTTTAGCTTGTCAGCTAAAAGAACAGTCGCTTTATTTCCAGCCACACGGAAGCACTCGTCGATTAGCTGCGAGATCTCCTTCTTCTTCATCACTTTGTTGAAGTGAGAGAAAGGAAGAACCTTTGGACATAGGTGGTAGAGAAGCGTGCGACCTACTGTGGTCGATACCAACTCACCATCGATGCGCACACGGATCTTAGCTTGGAGATGTGTCTCATGAGACTGCCAAGCTAACCAAACCTCATCTGGTCCGGTGTAAACTTTATTCTCTCCTAAAGCGAATGGTCGCTCACGGGTCATGTAGTACAGACCAAGAACGATATCCTGCGATGGAACGATGATCGGCTTACCGTTCGCTGGGCTCAAGATGTTGTTTGTTGACATCATCAAGACCCGAGACTCAACCTGCGCCTCAATCGAGAGCGGAACGTGAACCGCCATCTGGTCGCCGTCGAAGTCCGCGTTAAACGCCGTACAAACTAGAGGATGAAGCTGAATCGCCTTACCCTCGATTAGGATCGGCTCGAAAGCTTGAATTCCCAATCTGTGTAGTGTCGGAGCTCGGTTTAGAAGAACTGGATGTTCGCGAATAACCTCGTCGAGGATATCCCAAACAACTGGTTTCTCCTTCTCAACCATCTTCTTAGCGCTCTTGATCGTAGTTACATAACCACGCTCTTCGAGCTTGTTGTAAATGAAAGGCTTAAACAACTCGAGAGCCATCTTCTTCGGCAATCCGCACTGATGCAGACGAAGCTCTGGACCAACCACGATTACTGAGCGGCCCGAGTAGTCAACACGCTTACCAAGGAGGTTCTGACGGAAACGACCGCCCTTACCCTTTAGCATGTCGCTCAAAGACTTGAGCGGACGCTTGTTTGGACCGGTAATTGTGCGGCCACGACGACCGTTGTCAAACAATGCGTCTACCGACTCCTGAAGCATACGCTTCTCGTTGCGGATGATAATATCAGGGGCATTAAGCTCCATTAATCTCTTAAGACGGTTGTTACGATTGATCACACGACGATACAGATCGTTTAGATCGCTGGTAGCGAAACGGCCACCATCAAGTGGAACCAACGGACGGAGATCCGGAGGAATAACCGGAACAACGCTCAGAATCATCCACTCCGGCTTGTTATCGCTCTGCTGGAATGAGGTAAGAACCTTAAGACGCTTAGCAAGCTTCTTCTTCTTAGCCTCAGATGTAACCTCCTTCATCTCCTCTCTTAGCTCAGCGCAGAGGGGATCAACGTCGATCGCCTTTAGGAGAGTAAGTATCGCCTCGGCTCCCATGCCAGCCTCGAATGACGAGCCAAACTCCTCACGAGCCGCGCGATAATCGCGCTCAGCGAGAAGCTCACCCATCTTGAGGTTTGACTTACCTGGATCGGTAACAACATAACTCTCGAAGTAAAGAACCTTCTCGAGGTCTCTTAAAGTTAAATCGAGGATGTTTCCGATACGGCTCGGCAAGCTCTTAAGGAACCAGATGTGCGCCACTGGGCACGCAAGCTCGATGTGTCCCATGCGCTCACGACGCACCTTGGACTGGATTACCTCTACACCGCACTTCTCGCAGACTACGCCACGGTGGCGAAGACGCTTATACTTACCGCAGATACATTCGTAATCTTTTACTGGACCGAAGATCTTGGCGCAGAAGAGACCATCTCGCTCAGGCTTTAGAGTTCTATAGTTGATCGTCTCTGGCTTGGTAACCTCACCAAAGGACCATCCACGGATCCTCTCTGGGCTCGCGATCGAGATCTTGAGCGCGTTGAACTTAATTGGATTCTTTGGTCGTTCGAACAAGTTAAATAAGTCGTCCATTTATCATCCCTCTAGTTTGAAATCTGAAAGCGCGGCCGGCTGAATTAGCCGGCCGCTAAAGCCATTACACCGCGGCTAGCGTTGTCCCTTGATCAAGCGATGTTGATGGAGAAGCTTCGTCAGCATTAGCTGCCTGCTCCTCTACCAGCTCCACATCGAGACAGAGCGACTTTAATTCCTGCATCATTACGTGGAATGACTCAGGCAACCCTGGCTCTAGAACGTGCTCGCCCTTCACAATCGACTCGTACATCCTAGTCCTTCCAGCTACGTCATCTGACTTCACTGTTAAGAACTCCTGGAGTGAGTAAGCTGCTCCGTAAGCCTCGAGCGCCCACACCTCCATCTCTCCGAGTCTCTGACCTCCGAACTGCGCCTTTCCGCCCAACGGCTGTTGGGTAACGAGCGAGTATGGTCCAATTGAACGAGCATGTATCTTGTCGTCAACCAAGTGGTCGAGTTTCAGCATGTACATCACGCCCACTGTCGCTTTCTCAGAGAAAGCCTCGCCAGTGCGACCATCGTAAAGCTGAATCTTTCCATCCGCTGGAGCTCCAACGAACTTCAAGAGCTCCTGGATATCCGACTCACGAGCCGCGTCGAATACAGGGGTAGCAAATCTGATACCCTTCATCTCACGGCAGGCTAGCGTTAAGAGATCGGCGTCTGATAGCGACTGAACAAAGTTAGCGTGCGCGCTACCCTTGTAGGCCATCAACAGAACCTCGCGGATCTGCGCTACCGTCTGCTTCTTGGTCTCCGCTGTTGTCTCCGCGCGATCTACTCCCGTTAGTGGGTCCACAACCGACTCTACTAACTCTGAGATACGACGACCTAGCAGATACGAAGCCCATCCAAGATGAGTCTCTAGGATCTGCCCCACGTTCATACGCGATGGTACACCTAGTGGGTTAAGAACCATATCAACTGGTGTGCCATCGGCGAGGTACGGCATATCCTCTTGCGGAAGAACTCGCGAGAGAACTCCCTTATTTCCATGCCGTCCGGCAACCTTGTCACCAACCTGGATCTTACGCTTGCTGGCAACGAAGACCTTCACCATCTTGATGATGCCAGGTGCCAACTCATCACCTTCCTTGAGACGCTTAATCTTCTCATTCAGGTGTGCGCGCTTGTTATTGATCAACTGGCCAGTGCTCATCACGACTTTGTTGATCTGCTCCTGTAACTTCTCGTCACCAACTTGAATATCACGGAGATACTCAAACGGAACCTCATTTAACATCTCAGCGGTCAGCTTCTCACCCTTAGCGATCAACTCAGCACGCTTCTCGTCAACGAGACGCGCTGTTGTTGTTCGGCCTACTAGGGTGTTAACGATACCCTTTAGAGCGGTGTCTTTAAGGATCTTAATCTCATCCTTCATGTCCTGCTCTAAGCGGGCGATATCGCGCTTCTCTAGCTCAATCGTACGCTCGTCTTTATCTGTTCCCTTGCGCGAGAATACCTGTGCCGAGATAACAGTTCCCTCAACTCCTGGCGGGAGCTTCAAGCTGCTATCACGAACCTCACCGGCCTTCTCTCCGAAGATCGCTCTTAAGAGCTTCTCTTCCGGGCTCAACTGAGTCTCACTCTTAGGAGTTATCTTACCTACTAAGATATCTCCAGGGTGAACCTCAGCTCCGATACGGATAATTCCTGACTCATCAAGGTTCTTAAGAGCTTCCTCTCCAACGTTTGGAATGTCGCGAGTAATCTCCTCTTTACCGAGCTTGGTATCACGAGCGATACACTCGAACTCCTCAATGTGAACAGATGAGAAGATATCCTTCTTCACCATATTCTCACTGATCAGAACTGAGTCCTCGAAGTTGTATCCGTTCCACGGCATGAAGGCTACGAGACAGTTCTGACCTAAGGCCAACTCGGCCATGTCAGTACTCGGACCATCCGCGATGATCTCGTTCTCGCCGATCTTCTCACCTGCCCTTACGATCGGACGCTGAGTGATACATGTATTCTGATTTGAGCGGCGATACTTCACCAACTTGTAGATATCAACGCCTGTGTCGAGTGAATCATCAGAGACCTTATCGGCCTTGATAACGATCCTCTCAGACTCAACGGACATTACAGTTCCAGCACGCTTAGCTACAATCGTTGCTCCCGAGTCACGGGCAACGATGTGCTCCATTCCAGTTCCAACAAGCGGCGCCTGAGAAACGAGACATGGAACAGCTTGGCGCTGCATGTTTGAACCCATCAACGCGCGGTTCGCGTCATCGTTCTCAAGGAACGGAATGAGAGAAGCCGCCACTGATACGATCTGCTTAGGACTTACGTCTAACTTTGACACCTCTTCTGGTGGAACCAGGAGGTACTCTCCGTTACGACGAACTGGGATAGAACTCTCAGCGAGATTACCCTTGCTGTCCATCTCAATACTAGCTGGAGCGATCGTCTCACGCTCTTCCTCTAGTGCCGATAGGTAAACAACATCACCAGTTACCTTGTGGTTGTTATCAACAACGCGGTAAGGGGTCTCGATAAAGCCGAACTCGTTCACGCGAGCATAAACCGCAAGCGACGCTATAAGTCCGATGTTTGGACCCTCAGGGGTCTCAATTGGACAGATACGTCCGTAGTGAGTCGCGTTTACGTCACGCACCTCAAAGCCCGCGCGATCACGCGTTAGACCACCTGGTCCAAGCGCTGAGAGACGACGCTTATGCGTAATCTCTGACAACGGATTGGTTTGATCCATGAACTGGGATAACTGGGACGATCCGAAGAACTCCTTTACTACCGCCGCTACTGGCTTGTAGTTGATCAGGTCCTGCGGAACGAGGGTATCGATATCTTGCATACCCATACGCTCACGGACAGCGCGCTCCATGCGCACTAATCCTATGCGATACTGATTCTCAATCAACTCACCCACTGCGCGAACACGACGGTTGCCGAGGTGGTCGATATCATCGATCGAGTAACGCTGACCATCTGTTGAGTTGCGAAGCTCTAAGAGATAGCGAACCGTCTCCTTAATATCGTCAGGCGACAATACACCTTGATCCATCGGAGGAGCCTCACGGCCCTGCGATATGTACAGCTTGTGATTAAGCTTGTAACGACCGATATCCGAGAGGTCATACCTCTCAGCGTTGAAGAACAGATTCTTGAATGTAGCCTGCGCGGTTTCTGGACGCGGAGGATCGCCAGGACGCAAACGACGATAAATCTCCACCAGACTGTCGATCGTTGGACGACCAGCAAGTCTTGAGTAAAGCGAATTATCGCCCGCCATCTTATCAGAGATTAACGTCTTCCAGAGAGACTCTCCGATGTGGTTATCCTCTACGTAGAGAACGCGAATTCTATCTAGGCCAAGCTCACGTTGCGCTGTGAGCGCGCCTCGCTCAACTATCTCACCCTTTGAGTTAACTTTATCCGCTTTGAGCTCATCTCCAGCGTTAACTATCACCTCAAATTGTGAGCAGATTAACTTCGCTTCTTTCTCATCTAAATCGAGAACAGCAGCTCCTACACGCTCACGGATGATATCCCAACCAACGAGAACCTCACCCTTCTCAGCGATAACCTCACCGGTCTTTGAGTTGATTACGTTGTCTGTAGCTTGAATAACCGTTTCGGCGGCAACCATCCCGACAACAGAATCAGGAGCGATCTCGATCTCGTTAACACCAGCCTCACGAAGGCGGCGAATCACGGCCTTGTTGAATTTTCCACCCTGCTTGACTAATACCTTTCCGGCATCCTTTATCTCTCTAAAGGACTTTTGGCCATCAAGTTGATCAGCCTTGAACTCTTTAGTAACCACTCCACGCTTGCCGAAAACAAGGGTATCGGTCTTGTAATAGTTCGCGAGAATATCATCCGCCGACATACCCAAAGCGCGCAGCAACACGCTGGCGTTTAGCTTACGACGACGGTCTATGCGCACGTGAAGGATATCCTTCACGTCGAACTCGAAATCCATCCATGAGCCGCGGTATGGAATTATGCGTGAAGAGTAAAGCAGCTTGCCGGATACATGGCTCTTTCCATCGTCGTGATCAAAGAACACGCCTGGAGAACGGTGCAGCTGGCTTACAATTACTCTCTCTGTTCCATTGATAACGAACGTACCACGCTCAGTCATCAGCGGAATCTCACCGAAGTAGACTACATCCTCCTTGAGCGCGCTTAGGTGGCGAGCACCTGTCTCAGGGTTAACATCCCAGAGAACGAGCTGAATCGTAACGCGTAGAGGAGCTGCCCAGGTCATTCCGCGATCACGACACTCGTCCATGTCGTACTTTGGCGTGCCAAGGTTGTAAGATACAAACTCTAACGAGGCTGTGTTGTTGTAATCACGAACCGGGAAGACCGACTTAAAGACCTTTTGAAGGCCGATGTCCTCTCTCTTCTCTGGTTCTACGTTGGCTTGTAAGAACCTCTCGTAAGAGCTCTTCTGAATTCCGATCAGATTTGGAATCTCAGCGATCTCACCAATTTTTGAATACGTTTTGCGAAGGCGAAGGTTGGTCTTGATTTTTGATGTCATACTTAAGTGACTCTAACAGCAAAAGCTCACCGACCTCTCGTGTCTAGGTCTGATGAGCTCCAGCGTCTCGCCCCTTTTCTTGCCATTTCAGCATCTCAGTAAGAGATACATCCATAGCTAAAAAGAGGCACCTGATTTCGCGGTTATCGACTCTACATTGAGCATCTCGACTCCCCAGGCATGAGCTCTAGCGCCGGGCAAGCGATCTACAATCGAAGTGATCTCGAACAACACGCGTCGAAATCACAAAGATGCAAGCCAGATAACCACTTAACTAAATTCACCTTGGTAACGCAGGTGAACTGCGAACCGGGATGATAGGCTAAAATGCGGCCCAAGGGAAGACCCCGGGACCTAGCTGATGCACCCCCGACCCTGTTTATTTAGGTATGGGCTGGTTTAACCTGCTTTCAGCTAGTTACCAGGCCACGGCCCAAATAGACCGGATCGAGGGTGCAACAAAAGTAGCTTTAGACTACTTGAGGGAAGCCTTAGCTCCGGCCTCTTTGAGCTTCTTAACGAACTCCTCAGCCTCAGCCTTAGCAACAGCCTCCTTGACGAGCTTTGGAGCTCCATCAACGAGATCCTTAGCCTCCTTAAGACCAAGGCCGGTGATCTCGCGAACAACCTTAATAACCTTGACCTTCTCGGCGCCGGCATCATCCAGCATAATGGTAAACTCGGTCTTCTCCTCTGCTGCGGCAGCGCCACCAGCAGCTGGAGCACCGCCAGCAACCATTGCTACTGGAGCTGCAGCACTTACGCCAAGCTCCTCTTCTAGCTTCTTTACCATCTTGGCAGCATCCATCAGGGACATACCCTTGATGAAATCCACAACGCCTTCAAACGTGTAGCCTTCTGACATGGTTTTACTCCTTTACTAACGACACACTAAAATTAACTAACCTAACTCCTACCCAGCTACGACTCTTTACGCCGCTGCTGAATCTTCTCCTCCGAGTTTCTTGCGGTAGGCCTCGATCGAACGTACCACCTGCGCGCTCGGCTCTGACATAAGTCTTACCAAACGAGTAGCAGGCTCATTGATGAGGGCCAGCAACATAGCGAACGTCTCTTCGCGACCCGGCATCTTCGATAACGAATCAACACCAGCCGCATCAACGTATGCGCCATCAAGCCAACACCCTTTCACTCGAAATTTGTCTGCGTTCTCTTTCGCGAACTTTGCAAGCACCTTTGTTGGTGCGATCGGATCGTTATCGCAGGTAACTACTAACGTAGGCCCTACGATCGATCCTAAGAACTTCTCAAGCTCGCCTGGCTTAGCGTTTGTAGCGCACTTTGTTGACGCTAGACGCGCCAAAGTGTTTCGCACAACCCTACCCTCTGAGCCAGCTTTACGAAGCTCGCTACGTAGCTGAGTAATCTTAGCTACGGTCAATCCTCTATAATCCGCGCATACCGCTACCTGAGCCTTGGTAAACTTACCAATCAACAGATCCAACTCGGCTTGCTTCTCTGCTCTGTCCATACAAATAAATCCTTCTCTAACTCCCGAGAAACACCTCGGTCACGTTATTTCGCTCGCCTAAATCCTAAATTTAAGTCCTTAAAGGAGATACATCCAATGCAACTCCTGGGCCCATCGTTAAAGAAAGGGACGCAGCCTGGAGGTACACTCCCTTGCTCGATGAAGGCTTAGCTCTATTCAATGCCTGGAACAGGGCCTGAGCGTTATCGAGGATCTTGTCCTTACCAAACGAAGCCTTGCCGATTGATGCATGAACGATACCGGCTTTATCTACACGGTACTCAGCTCTTCCGGCCTTAACCGACTTAACTGTCTCACCAACATCAAAAGTAACTGTTCCTACCTTAGGAGATGGCATTAAACCACGTGGTCCGAGTAGCTTTCCTACCTTACCAACCTGAGCCATCATATCTGGTGTCGCGATTACGCTGTCGAAGTCAAAGAAACCACCCTTGATCTTCTCAACTAAGTCATCACCACCGACGAAATCCGCTCCAGCGGCCTGAGCCTCCTGAGCCTTATCACCCTTAGCGAAAACAAGTACGCGCACATTCTTTCCAAGACCGTGCGGTAAAGCGATCGAGCCACGAACGTTCTGATCAGCTTTCTTAGGGTCCACTCCTAAACGAACAGCAACCTCAACTGTCTCGTCGAACTTGGCTGACGCGGTGCTAACTACCGCGGCACAACCCTCATCGATCGAGTACATCTTGCCGGCCTGAACCTTGGCCCGCGCTGCCCTCATTCTCTTTCCTTCTTTCTTGAGCGCCATAATCTTCTTACTTCAAAACTCTTTACACACCCTAAGCAAACCCAACGGTGCTACTCTCGCCAACTATCCCAAGAGGCCGGTAGCCTATGGATTTAACCCTTAAAAGTCAATATCCACGGGGTTAATTGATAACATCAACTCCCATACTTCTCGCTGTTCCAGCGACGATCTTAAACGCCGCCTCCTCATCATAGCAGTTAAGGTCCTGCATCTTAGCCTTGGCGATCTCTTGAACCTGCGCCTTGGTGATCTTTCCTACCTTATCCTTATTTGGCACGGCTGAGCCCTTATCGAGCTTTAGAGCCTTCTTGATCAGATAAGAAACTGGTGGCGTCTTCAGCTCAAATGTAAATGAGCGATCCTTGTAAACGGTGATAACCACCGGAACAACCTCTCCCTGCTGCTTCTGAGTCTTAGCGTTGAACTGCTTACAGAACTCCATAATGTTCACGCCGTGCTGACCAAGCACTGGACCGATAGGAGGGGCTGGGTTAGCCGCGCCGCCTGTCACTTGCAACTTAATGTATGTTGTAATCTCCTTTGCCATCTGAACACCTCATTACTTCGAAAAATTTATCCCTGAGAGCGCCTAGCGCCTCACTCTTTAAACCTTCTCCACCTGCATGAAATCTAGCTCCACCGGCGTTGAGCGACCGAAGATGCTTATCATCACCTTAACCTTGCCCTTATCCGGCTTCACCTCTTCAATAGTTCCGTTGAACTCAGCGAATGGTCCATCGATTACCTTCACTGAATCACCCTGCTTGAAGTTCATCTTAGCCTTCGGTGCCTCAGCTCCCTCAGCTACCTGGTTGAAAATACGCTGAACCTCATCCTCGCTCATCGGCTGAGGGCTGGTTGCGTCTCCTACGAAACCACTAATCTTCGGTGTCTCTTTTACTAAATGCCAGCTCTCCTCGTTCATGACCATCTGAACAAGGATATATCCAGGGAAGAACTTACGTGTTGATGTCTTCTTCTGGCCCTTAACGAGCTCTACTACCGTCTCCTGCGGAACATGAACTTCACCGAAAAGATGTGTTAATTTGTTAAGCCTTACGCGCTCCTCGAGTGCCTGCTTAGCCTTAGACTCAAAACCAGCGTATGCCTGGACGACATACCAGTTCATCTTCTGCTCTGCGTTTGGCTCTGTAGTCCCTGTCGATTCCATAGCTTTTCTAGACCTCGTTAACCGATCATCTTAGTCATCAACCAGTTGAAAACTAAGTCCATGACAAAAAGGCACATCGAAATAAAAACTATAATCATCACCACCACACCGGTAAGTCGCATAGTCTCCTGGCGCGTTGGGAAATTGACTTTCTTTAACTCCTCAACGCTCTCGGAAACGTAGTCAACACTACGCGAGATCAGTCCTGATGGTGCATCAGCAACCTTATCACTCATGTGGTTATCCCTATGTAAATTCTTCAAGCTACTCTCAGAAGAAGCCCACGTTTCTGCCACTATATCGAGGGGAAGCAACCTCTAAAGTGACACGTGGTAAGAGAGAACTCGTATCCTCGGTCGTCCCCTTTGCATCGGTGGAAACACTCCGCAGGGAGAGAAGCTAACAGAAAAGTTAATTTGGGGCAAATGCTTGGCTTAAAATAGTTGCTATGGGGCCAAGATTTAATCTCGAGAGAGTGGCAAGGAGGCTAAAACTGATTCAGAGGCCCCAAAAGAGATGTAATTTTCAATAGATACGCCATCTATCCAAGCTATTGTTTGGCCGTAATGGCGCTCATTTTAATTACTCTTTGGCTTTTAGGCCGGATTTGAGTCTGCGCAGCTAACCAAATAAAAGAGCTAGCTCTGTCTCCGGAACACATCCTCGAGCGTTATAGCTATTTCACCCTAATCACATTAGGCGGCATCCAGGTTCCATCAATAACCGCCTTATCAGCCCAATAGGCTCGAATGTACAGGGAGAAATCCCCTTCTGGGGCTGAGACCCAGTTGGTTTCTCAACTCAATTTTCTTTGACTATATCTCCCGGCTTCCAGCTCTTGTTAATGGCAGCCTCCAGAGGCCCGTAGAGTCTAAGGATAGCAAAATAACCCTTCCCGGGTACGGTTGCTAACCAGTTAGCACTCTTACCTTGCGGCGCCTCAGGACCAAAGTATAAATCAATACTACCGTCCGTATTCGACATCGGGTTGTCACGCGAACCGAGCGATGGAAATGGTTGCCCATTTGCCAATCCAGACGCGTTCTCTGCCTCATATAAAGTTACCGACCAAAAATTCGCCGCTGGAATGCCAGCCGGCAGTCGAAGGCTATATGCGCTGGTTCCTGAGAGACTCCGCCCTTCACTGTCGGTAAAAGCAATCATATACTTGGCGCCCTTTCCAGGGATCTGAGAGAGCATTCCAGGGCTTACCGAATAATAATCGGTGAAAAACCAGATCCTAGTATCAAGGTCGAGATACCCCTCTTGAGAGCGCCTCCAAGATAGATCAAACAAGCCACTCGGTTTATCCGGTGTTGCGTCAGCCATTGGATTAACCCAGCGGCGATCCGGATAAATCTTTAAGGAACGCCCGCTCACATTATCCTTAAAGCCTATTACACGGCTCATCTTGTAGGCTGTCCGCGCGGCGTGCCCAAGGATAGCGCGAGTTTTTTCGTCCGGATTAAAGGGCTGGCCCTTGACGATCCCAATCGACGCCAGCATTCCTAAGGAATCAGCGTCTGCAAGGTGCGGACCCTCACTATCAATTAACTGCTTCAACTGATCAAAAGCGGTAGAGTCGCTTGCTGGTAGCATATTTGCTGGCACCCCTGAAGCGTCTGGAAAAACCATCTGCTTGGCCGCAGTCTTGCCGTTAAGAGGATAGACACGAGATTTCTCGATCAAGGCTACCGCGGGCTCTAAATTTTTGGGGTCCTGATAAAATGCTCTTAAGAAAATAAACACGTTGTTGGTACTAGAACGGTACACATAATATCCTGGGGGCACATCTTCCGCATATCCAGGTGGGAGGATCAGAAACTTCCCTCCCTTCCCCGCATCGGGACCTGGTAACCCAACATCTCCAGCAAACTTACCGCCAGCTACCGGTATAGGACGCTGCCAAAAATCAAGTAAAATACCTTGTAGATTCGGAGGCGCGTCGAAAACCAAAGGCCCATCTGTTCCAAGATCAACGTAACTCATCGCGTAGATCACATCTGAGTTTGGAGTTGTCACTAATGTCTTAGCGTCCAATCTCTTCTTCCAAATCGGCAGGACGTTATAGCCAGCGCCGAAGACCTTCTCGGAGCCGTGTTTCATTCCGAGAGTATTGATAAGTGGCAGCGCCCAAAGGTAGGACTGAGTCGCACGCTGAAATAGCAGCTCATCCATCAAAATCCGACCAGATTCTTCTGTCGGACGATTTTCTTCCATGGCGCTATCAGCTAAAGCCTCAAAGCGCTCCGCCTGGGCTATTGCCACAGTGGGTTCAGCAATACATGCCGCCATCAAAATAAGAGAGCCTACTATATGGCGTAGAGCGCCCGAAGCGCGCCTACTAAATGTACAAACAATAGATGCGTATAGTCTTTCGATATTCAAAATATCCGCCATGTGCGCTCCGAGAAGTAATTTTGTGTAGAGCATTAGCTTAGCCGCGCAAAGCTAACGCGCGCAATACTACAATCTCTCTGAAACCACGGCGTCGAGCCGCTCTTTCAACTGAGGCAGATTAACAGAAGAGAGCACCTCCCCCGCGAATGCGCGGACTAGAAACGCCTTGGCATCTTTAATCCCGATGCCTCGTGAGCGCAGATAAAACAATGCGTCCGCATCAAGCTGACCTACAGTGGCACCGTGAGTGCACTTAACGTCATCTGCCCAGATCTTTAACTGTGGGCGCGACTCAATACTCGCGTCAGTCGAGAGTAGTAGCGCTTGATTAGATTGAAACGCATTGGTTTTTTGGGCGATCTTCTCAACTGTGATCGTCCCTGAAAACACACCGCGGCTCGATCCCGCGTAGATTCCCTTAAAGTGCTCGCGACTCTCAGCGTGCGGCTCGATGTGATGGATCAAGGTCGCGTTATCAACATGCTGATTACCACGGAGAAGCGACAATCCGTTCAAAGTGGCTTGCGAACCTGCGCCGTTAAGAAGTGTCTGCGCGTTATTTCGCGCCAACGCCGCGCCAAACGAGAAGATGTGCGCGCGCGCCTCAGCATCCCTACCCTGCGTAGCAGTCAAACCTGTAACATGATAAGCCGAAGTAGATTCGTCTTGAACTTTATAGTAATCGAGGAAAGCGCCCTGCTCAGCGGTAAGCTCAACCATCGGCAAAGAGAGATAGCGAACGCCCTCACTTCCGATATGTGACTCGACCACACATACGCGCGCATTAGCCTCTGCCTTAACAACCAATCTCGGAGTGAATACCGCGCCATTTGAATTTGATGTCGTTACGTGCACTATCTGAATCGGAGTCTTTGACTCTACTCCAGCTTTAACAGTGACAATCACGCAATCAGAGAGAAGCGAAGTCGCTAACGCCGAGAATTCATCGTGGTTGTGTTGACCTAGCGCGCCAATTAAAGACTCACCTACTCCGCCCTCAAGAAGGCGGGTTACCGAAACTCCCTGTTCGGTCGCGACCTTCGAGATCTTAGGCGCGAATACACCATCAACAAAAACTAGGAAACTACCACCTTCAAGGCCCGGCAAGCGAGCTCTTTCGATGAGCTGATTTACCTCATCTACATTGCCCGCAGCTACATCGTCTTTACGCCATGAAAATGGACCTTTCGCGATTACGTCCGGATTCGTGTACTTCCACGCCTCTAGCTTAGGGGTTGGAAAGCAGAGCCTCTTCCAAACACCTTGAGCCTGCTCGATTACCGAGAGGACGTCCTGCGATAATTTCACTGCTGAGCGAGTTTTGGCTGCCGCGACTAATGCCTCAGCCACCCAGTTGCTAACACTTACTTCCTCGCCTACCTTAGCGATCTCACTAGCCATCTAAATCACCTTTTTACACCAGCAGAGCTTTCTCCCCTGCTCTATCTCTCTTAATTAGGCCGCCGCGCCTTCACGGAAAACGTTGTAGCCACGATTTTCAAGCTCAAGAGCGAGCTCCTTTCCACCTGACTGAACGATCTTGCCGTCAATCATCACGTGAACCACATCCGGCACGATGTAATTTAGAAGGCGTTGATAATGGGTAATAACCAACATCCCGCGCTCGCTAGAACGGAGGCGATTCACACCATTGGCGACAGTCTGTAACGCGTCGATATCGAGACCTGAATCTGTCTCGTCTAATATCGCTAGTTTTGGCTCTAAAACCGCCATCTGAAAGACCTCGTTACGCTTCTTCTCTCCGCCTGAGAACCCCTCGTTAACAGCGCGTTGTAGAAGCTCGTCACTTAGCTCTAGCAACTTAGCTTTTTCCTTCACTAACTGAGAAAACTCACGTACTGAGATCTGCGGCTGACCGCGGTGCTCGCGCGCAGCGTTTAAAGCTGTTCTTAAGAAGTAAGTTGTTAAAACGCCAGGCAACTCAACGGGGTACTGAAACCCTAAAAACAGCCCCTCACGGGCGCGAATCTCAGGATCCATCTCTAGGAGGTCCTTACCATCAAAGGTTACCTGTCCCGACGTTACCTCGTAGCCTTCCTTACCACACAGAATGTTAGCTAACGTGCTCTTTCCAGATCCGTTGACTCCCATTATCGCGTGAACCTCTCCGGGCTTAATCTCTAAGTTAATGCCCTTTAATATCTCGCGGCCATCTCCCTCGATGCGCGCTTTTAAATCAGTAATCTTGAGCAAACTCATATCTCCACCTCTCCTGGTAGTTATTTTTAAAAAGGTTTTAAGAAAATTATCCGACACTTCCTTCAAGGCTAATCTCAAGAAGCCTTCTCGCCTCTACAGCGAACTCCATCGGCAGTTCATTGAGCACCTCTTTGCAGAAACCGTGAACGATCATTGAGACCGCGTCCTCTGTAGCGATTCCGCGTTGGTTGCAATAGAAGATCTGATCCTCTCCGATCTTTGAGGTTGAGGCCTCATGCTCAACTGTGGCGGTTGGGTTCTTTACCTCGATATACGGGAATGTGTGCGCTCCGCACTCATTACCCATTAACATCGAATCGCACTGCGAGAAGTTACGCGCGCCATCGGCGCTCTTCATCATCTTAACCAGTCCACGATATGCGTTCTGGCTTCTACCAGCCGATATACCCTTGGATACGATCGTGCTCTTGGTGTTCTTTCCGATATGAACCATCTTGGTTCCTGTATCGGCCTGTTGCTTATTGTTTGTGATAGCAACTGAATAGAACTCGCCGACCGAGTTGTCTCCCTTCAAGATACAGCTTGGGTACTTCCAAGTTATCGAGGAGCCAGTCTCAACCTGAGTCCAGGAGATCTTTGAATTATCTCCGGCGCACAGACCACGCTTAGTCACGAAGTTGTAGATTCCGCCCTTCCCATCCTTATCGCCTGGATACCAGTTCTGGATCGTTGAGTACTTAATCTGCGCGTTACCAAGAGCAACCAACTCAACCACAGCGGCGTGAAGCTGGTTCTCATCACGCATCGGAGCGGTGCACCCCTCCATGTAACTAACGTAGCTACCCTCATCGGCGATAATTAATGTGCGCTCAAACTGACCTGTTTTCGCGGCATTTATTCGGAAATACGTGGACAGCTCAAGCGGGCAACGCACTCCCTTCGGTACGTAACAAAACGACCCGTCTGTGAACACAGCCGAGTTAAGCGCCGAAAAGAAGTTGTCGGTGGCAGGAACCACAGATCCGAGATACTTCTGAATGAGCTCCGGGTGATTCTGAATCGCCTCGGACATCGAACAGAAAATTACGCCAACTTCTTCTAACTGTTTCTTGAATGTGGTTACGACCGATACCGAGTCGAACACCGCGTCAACCGCTACGCCAGCCAACGCCTTCTGCTCGTGCAGCGGGATACCTAGCTTCTCGTAGGTTTTTAGCAACTCTGGATCTACCTCTTCGAGGCTCTTTGGCCCTTGAGTCTTCTTAGGCGCTGAGTAGTAAATGATGTCCTGGTAATTAATCGGCGGATACTCAACGAACGCCCAGTGGGGCTCTTTCATTTTGAGGAATCGTTGATAGGCTTTTAGCCTCCACTCTAGCATCCATTGAGGCTCGTTCTTCTTGCGGGAGATAGTGGCTATGATCTCCTCATTGAGACCCGGCGGAGTCGACTCAGACTCAATGTCCGTATAGAATCCGTACTTATATTCCTGAGCCGTAAAGTCTTCGAGAATCTCGGTGCTAGTGCTTTCCTGGGTCATGTAAAGGGTGCCTTTGCGTTCAGTCAGTTAGGGTTCTAAATACCGTTTCTTGTTCGCTGTTTTCCAGCCGCTAGCTGTATCTTAAAGGGGCGGTCTATTCGCGAACTGCCTAGAAGATATCAATCTTGAACAAACTACTCAAGTATAGCTGCCGTTGCATATACGTGCAACCACTCGGGCAGCGTGTTGTATAAAAGCAACGCGGCTAATTCCGGCTACTTACCTCCAGCTACCATCTCGCCAAGCCCTTTCAGCGCCCCTTGAGCCTCAGCAGCTCCTGCCATTGCATCTTTCATGGCCTTTAGCATCTCAGGATTCTTCATCATCTCGGCAGCCATCTGAGCTCCCTTCTTGGCCTGATCGAGCCCGATCTTCATGCCATCACCGGTCTGCATATCACCGGGCTTCATATCAGCGGGACAATCTCCAAGCCATTTGGCCTGTATCGTGGACTTAGCCTCGCCACGTCCGAATACCGGCGGAGTCATCTTGGTCACAACCTCTCCGGTATAACTGGTCTCGAAATCCCCCTTAAAAACTCCCTGTGAGGTGATGGTTGAAGGACCCATCTTACATTCAGAGGAGAACTCATATCCTGAATCGATCTTTCTGAGCTCTCCCATTTTGCAGCTCTCCGACTGTCCCTGCGCCATCTGCATCATCTGAGCATCTGTCGCCTCGTCAGCGCATTGCTTCATGCTTCCAGGAAGAGACTTGCCATCGGCTGACACCGATACCTCCCAAAGCCCTGGCTTACGCTTAATAGTGACCTTCTCATCAGCTGCTGCCTGAGAAATGATTAGTAAAGATAATAAGGAAGCTGTAGTGATCTTTTTTATCATAGGGACTCCTAAAGATTGAGGCTTTAATGCTGCCGCAGACCTAAGGGGAGCGCAAGTCCCCGAAGGCTACTCCACAAGCGACACAGCAACACCTGGAAACACAGGAGCCGGCCCATCAGGATTCTGGAAGAGCCACTTAAGTAGATCCTGATAAAAACTAAAGAGCGGGATATGCGCAGCGATCTGCTGCCTGACCTGCTCACGCCTATTCTTAAATCCGGCGTGACTCTCTCTCGTCAGGAATTCACGCTCACGCCAGAAGTTACCAAGCGGCTGAACTTGGATCTCAAACACCCGATCACTCCACATCACCACAGATTTGATCGCTTCCCAGCCGCTCTCCTTATCGTGGCCGGTGAGATAATTTTTTGTCTCTATAAAATTCAAGCGGCGAGAGCTTGGTCTTGGCAACACGCCGGATGTCTCTAGTTCATCATCACACCAGGAGAGCCGCTGAAGAATCTGATGAAGAACATCAGCATCCCTTGCCGTACCTACTACGATCTTTAACCCGAAGACATCTTTAACGTAGTGACTTAGGTGCTTAAGCTCTTTGTCTCTCTTAACCAGGGTATCCAACGAAAAGATCTCATCCACCACTTTGTTCCACAATTCCTCCTCAGCTTTAATACGGCTGATGATCTTATGGATGCCGTTCGGATTGACCTCGGTTGGCTGATATTCAACAACGTTAGCCACCAAGTTTGGTCTAACCCACCCCTGCCCATCGAAATACTTTAATTTCCGAAGTTGTCGTGTACCTAGATCGAGATCGATCGTTGAGTAGAGATCCGACAGGGTCACGGGCTGAGAAAGTGTGAAGCGCTCGCCCGTATTAGGAACTTCTCCGATTACAACACTCTGCATCTGGTAGGCGTGCAGGAACGACCGACAGAAAAGCTCGCACAGCCTGTGAAGCCCCTCTTCCCCGCGTCTAATCATCCGATCAAATGCCGCTCTGCAATCGCGTAGATGAGCGCGCGAGAATTTCATATTACATGCGGCTCCGGGATTAGCTTGAAGCGCGTCCTTAAGCGATCCCAGGTAGGACACGAGATCATTTAGCAGAGGCTCCTGGCTCACCATCCATAGTGGCGAGCGAGTGCGGGACTCATCAGAGCGTTCTATAACGATCGTTGATTCTGGGGAGTTCATCGTTAAGGGACTTCCGTACTACTTCTTATCGATCGCGGCTGGTCTAACGATCGACTATTTTAACGAGGAGCGCTGTGGATTCTATTGGCACGGTCGGAGGGAATCGAACCCCCAACCTGCGGATTTGGAATCCGCTGCTCTACCAGTTGAGCTACGACCGTACTAGCGAGAAAGAATATCACAAAACGGGGAAAAGGAAACCTCGGCGCCATGCCCCTTCTCAGATAGTTCAGCGCGGGGGAGGAAAAGATTGGTGAGGAGTGGATTCGAACCACCGTAGGCCGGAGCCAGCAGATTTACAGTCTGCCCCCTTTAGCCACTCGGGCACCTCACCAAATGAGTGTGGATTGAACATAGCACTACTCCGCAAAAAGTCCAGAAGCCCAACATGCGAATCTTGGCTTCGCCAAGTTCGCATAGGAGCAAACGGATGACCTCACCTTCTATGCACCCACCACACTAACGCGAAGCGGGTGCAGGACCTCCTGCCCGTCATGCGAATCTTGGCTTCGCCAAGTTCGCATAGGTGCAATCGGACCGTCATGCGAATCTTAGCGTAGCTAAGTTTGCATAGGAGCGGCACGTATACTTCTAGGTACTATGCACCCACCACACTAACGCGAAGCGGGTGCAGGACCTCCTGCCCGTCATGCGAATCTTAGCGTAGCTAAGTTTGCATAGGAGCAATACGGACCGTCATGCGAATCTTGGCCTCGCCAAGTTCGCATAGGAGCAAACGGATGCCCTCAGCTTCTATGCACCCACCACACTAACGCGAAGCGGGTGCAGGACCTCCTGCCCGTCATGCGAATCTTGGCTTCGCCAAGTTCGCATAGGAGCGAATGGAGCCCATGACGGAACTCGAATCCGTGACCTCTTCCTTACCAAGGAAGTGCTCTACCGACTGAGCTACATGGGCGTGTCACGTTCAATAGGGCGGCATTATGGTAAATAAATATGATCAAGTAAATACACCAGGTTCTTGGAGTAATGAAGCAATTGAAATTTCCCGCGGAACCAGATAATATTGAGAAAGTTTGCTGGCATAGCTCAATTGGTAGAGCAACTGATTTGTAATCAGTAGGTTCCCCGTTCAAGTCGGGGTGTCAGCTCCAGTTTTGTCAGGCGCCGTTTTCATCTGAGCGCATGAGCTGGAGCACGAGCAGGTACCCATCCCTCACCCCCCTCTTCTCTCTAATCTCTCTCATACCACTTACCTGCCTCTCCATCCGAAGCTTCTGAAACTGTAGCGATCCGCGCGCTCTTGGAAAGAGCTCGCGGTGATTACTTACCAGAAAACGATGGAGATATTATGAACTTTTACCGAGCAATCAAGAAAACTTTAGCCCTGACATCGCTCTGCCTTGTCGCGCCCGGCCTAACACACGCAGCAGATGAGTCTGGCGTGGATCGAAATTCGCGCGCCTTTAAGGAGGCCGAATACACCCTGACTAAATCTACCGATGTTTATCGCGAGATCTCCAAGGGAAAGCTAGGCAAAGTCCCCCAATCAGTAATTGATAAAACAAAATGTGTAGCTATCTTTCCTGATACTATGACAGTCTCGGCGGGCCTTGGAGGCACTCACGGCGACGGTGTGGGGTTCTGCAAAACAGCAACGGGCCAGTGGGAGAATCCGATGTTTCTTAATCTAATCGGAGGAAGCGTAGGGCTTCAAGCGGGAGTCAAGTCCGCTGATATGGTTCTTTATATCACCGGAGATAAAGCAGTCGAGGCTCTTAAGAAGGGAAGCTTTAAGGTCGGTGGTGAGCTAAGCGCTGTTGCCGGAACATTCGATAAAACCATCCCATCGCCGCACGCTGAGGTTGTCGCTTATTCACGAAGCCAAGGGCTTTTCATGGGCGCCTCTTTAGACGGAGTAAATATATCTCGTGATGATAGCGACGAGCGCGCCTTTTACGGCCTACGCGAGCAGGCTCTTACCGCAAAAATCCCAGAGGATCTACAACGTGAGGTAAATGAGCTAAGAGAGGTGTTACCTCCACACGTTGGTTAATTTAGGGAAGGCCGGCAAAACCTACCCGTAGCGAGAAAGTGGAGGTTGAGTTGATATTCGATTTTCGAGATGGGAAAAAACCGCAAATGTATCCACTGCGATACATTGAGGATTTTTTTCCATCTCGAAAACTCGAAGAGCGGCTCAAGATCCGCTTTCGCAGTAGGGAGGGGTTTTGCCGGCCTTCCTTAGGAGGAAGCGAGGCAAAAACTCGCGTAAGCGGGGTTTTGCCTCGTCTCATTATTGCCTAAACCCTCACCTCCGTATTCTCAAGCCGGGAGATCTCTTTGCTGATACTGCTCTTACCTCCCTGATTAGCCGAGATGCTTACCTTTCCAATTATCTTTAGCGGGTGATCAAAGAGAATATCTCCAGCGACCGAAAAGCTCTCTGCCTCCAGGAGCGATGGGATTACCCTGAAACGCTCTTCAAAATCCCTAATTAATCCGTAATGGGCCGCATCAAGCGAAACTAATGGCAATCCAGGGGCATGCCTACCTGGAGCCGCCGTCAATGTATAATCCTCGTTTAACGCGTACACATCAGACCTGACCACAAGCAGATCGTTATTCGTTTTCACCGGCGCGAAGCGACGTCTGGGCACTTGCAGCGCCAACGCTCCCTCAAAAACCTCAATCGCCGCGCCCATCGCTGTCTCAATCTGAATTACTTTGCGACTCTCGCGGTCCCGTGGGTTGACGTTCTTTTTGTTACTAATTAATGGGAGAGGGATCGTCCCGTCATGGCGACACGCCACTTCGAGTACGGCTTCAAGATCTAGCCAAATATTATTAGTGTTGAAAAATCTATATCTGGTGATATCTCTAAACTCCGGAATTATATCTCCCCCAGCCTGTGTTGGCGCTTGGCTACTCTCACGCAACACCAAGCGACCGGAACTTTTTCGCCGAGCCAGATGCCCTCCCTTAGAGTCAGCGGCTGTCCTCTCAGCAGTTTCCATCAAAAATGGCGCCCCTTTCTTGGCGAAGTACCCTAATATCGCCGGCTCAACTGTGGCTCCAAGATTATCCGCGTTCGCCACGAACGCGTAGCGCTTGCCCATCTTTAAGAGCTTCTCAGCAAGCCCTGTAGCGATCAACGCGGCGTAGATGTCGCCATGCCCGGGAGGATTCCAATTTAACTCATCTTCCTGCTCAGCCGCGGGCGTCATTGTGTCGAGGTATATCTTTGGGTGCCGGTGCTGCAAAAAGCTTATCGGCAGTCCATCCGGACTAAGTTCCTTGTAAGCCCCCATCGCTTTCCTTACATCCGCGTCGGTCGAAAAGCTCGTCATGTGAACGAGTGGAATCGATACGTGAAAACGCCTCCTCAGATACTGGATCTGCCTAGCTATAATATCATTAAAAGAGAGTCCGTTTTTTACTGGCAGAAGCGATTTAGCCCGCTCTAGACCCATCGAGGTCCCCAAGCCACCATTAAGCCTAATTACGACAAGGGATCCTAGAAGCTCTTGGCCCCGCGCGATTGTGTCTCCACACTTCTGAAGATCAGAAAAATCAGCTACGTCGGTCGCGGGATCGATCTCATCCTCACCTATAATTCCGGTCTTGCCTCGCACCACATCATTAAAGAGGCGCTCAAAATTCTTTATAACCGCTGCCGGCAGGGCATCTGCTCGCATTTTTTCAGCGGCCGCCTGAATACCGAATTTTTCCCGATTAACTTCCACCTTAACTTCCCTGATTACCGCGCGGTCGTCTTCGCGAGGACGCCGGAGATCAATCTGCGCGTCCTGGTCACTCCCGAGCTCCGTCACAACATTGTATAACCTATCAGTCATATCAAAAACCCTATTTAATGCTTATCTTTTATTGGCACGAGCTACAAATACCTGCGCGGTCCCAGCAGAAACACTCCAACCTCTCACCCCCTTTGGGAACAAGACCGCCCCGCCATCATTTAAAGACATCCGATCACCATTAATACTATTAGAGAGTGTCGCATCCCCACCAACACAGAAAACTATCAGGAAACCACCCTCTGTCTCGATGGGCACTCGCGTCGATCCCGGAGAGACCCTTCCCAAGGAGAACTCACTCAACTGCAGCGAAAACTCATCATACCCCGGACATACAGGACTCAAAGCTGCCTTGCTCGGCGGCCCTGAGTATGAGTAATCAGTTGTCTCCACGAGTGTTGCGACATCCCTAAACTTGCTTGTAAGTCCAGCACGAATAACATTATCAGAGCACGCCATACACTCGACAAGATCGCCATCAAGGTACGCATGAGGAACATTAGGACCGATGAAAATAGCTTCTCCGGGCGATAAGGTTAAAAGATTCATCACCAGCGACACAGCCAAACCTGGATCCCCAAGTCCATGAGTTTGAGACAATCTCCTAACTATGGATATCTCTTCCCGCGTCTCTTGTGCTGGGCTACTCCCCGCGCGGTTGAGAATTCTCGTCATTACAGCGGAGACCTTCGATGGCTCCGCTGTGATACAATCTACAAAGAAACCACGCCTCATCCGGCGCGAAATTGATAGATCCTGCTGAACGTTCTGAGATAAAAATGACGAGGTTTCAGCGGAGAGGAGCTCCATAAGCTCTGGATAGATCCGTGCTATTCCACAGAGATCTGCGGCCGATTTTATATCGAAGAGCAATTTAACCTCTGATAGGGCCACGCCTACCTCTGGCTTATGAAAAGGATCTGGGTAATTTGCAGGATCTCTCGCGTGCAATTGCCGGGCTAGTTCTTGGTCTGGATGAGACTGTATCGATAGTCCGAAGTCGGGGTTAATCGACAAGACCTTAAGCATAAACGGCAATGCGTCCGCGTCAGGCAGAACGTCGGAGATCAAGCACCTGCCCCCGTTAGGCAAGTTGACTTCTGAGGGAGCCTTCGGATGACAGCCCAACCAATATTCCGCCAGCGGCTCTTCAGGCACGACCCCGCTTATAAATGGAGCGATTCGTGAGGCTTGACCGACCTTGCCCCAAACATATCTCTGCGGCTGCCCAACGAGTGGGAGGGGCGAACTAAATTTAGGTAACGACTCATTCATGGTATCGGAAAATACAGGGGACAATTAGGGAGCTGCTCACTGGCACTTTAGCAAGATATTCAATAGATTACGACACCAAAAGGGGTAATTTGTCCCCCAAGTGATGTTCGCCTTTTGTTTACCACTTCAGTAAGTTCCCGGAACCCGGTAAGATAAATACCTCATCTATTATTTTTTTCTAGCTCCAAATGTTTTTGATAAGGCTACATATTCCGCGGCGCCCTCCGTCCGTAGACCAAGCAATTCTTGACATAGAGTGGGGCATCTCAGCTCCGCGTAATTTCTGCGCCAAGGTCGAGGACATTCATTGCAGCCTTGTGGGTCCGTTCTCTATGGAACTCTATTCAAAAGACAATTGCATTAGCATCTGCATCGCCGGAGACGAACCTGTTGTCATGAATATCGCGGGCAACATCTACGGATATAGCGCTGATATAGAGGTCTACCAGATACCTGACTACACGGAATCTTGGAACAGCAATACCTTAGTTGCTGGGGCCGACCTCTATCTTGAGCTACCGGACATTTATCCGCTTCAGAACTGGAAGGCATTTTCTTGGGATCCATTAACACCGGTATTGACCGCCTTGGGGAGGATACCAGAAACGGATACGGCGCTTTTGCAGATATTAGACCGTCCAATAGCTGATGGTAATTTATTACAACTTGAGCGCTTCTTCTCCCGCATGATCGATAAGGTGCTACGCGTCTTTCGTCCTCGACAATGGCTGCGAACTAAGGGTAATAAGAACACCGCTGCGGCATTAAAAGCCAAGGGGCTTGGGTCTCTGCACTGGGTAAACTATCGTATCAGCTCACATACAATTCTTCCAAATAACGCCACCAGCGCCGAAATAAGAGAGGCCAAAGAGAGGCTTCGAAGCAACATTATATCGATAGCTAATGCGTCAAAGACTTACAATACAACACACGAGAATAGGCTGCGATTGGGACCTATCCAATACGGTGAATCCATAAAGAAGAAGATTATTGAGAGACGCTTTCACTCACCTTTTAAATTAACCAACGAGGAAGTAGCCACGATATGGCATCCTCCTTTCCTTACAACGCTCCCTAACACAGCTCGCGTACTCTCGCGTAAATTGGCGCCACCGAGAACTCTGCCAACCACCCAGGGAGATCCGCAGATTAGTTTTTTTGGTCGCACTAATTATCGCCAACAGATTGAGGACTTCGGCATTCGTCGGTTTGACCGACGCCGACACTTATATCTTGTCGGAAAATCAGGCACCGGAAAATCGTGTTTGCTTGAGCTGCTGATTAAGAGTGATATCGACCAGGGATACGGCTGCGCGGTTTTAGATCCTCACGGAGATCTGATCGATGATATTTTGCGAGTGATCCCGAAACACCGCGTAAATGATGTGGTTTTATTCGATCCGAGCGATATTGATCATCCCCCGTCATTTAATCCTATGATACCGATCCGTCCCGACCAGAAGATGCGGGTGGCGCTTGGTTTTCTCGATACATTCAAGCGTGTGGTGGGTCAGTCATGGTCTGACAAGATGGACTATGTTTTGCGTTACGCGATGATCGCTCTTCTTAACGTTCCAGGAACAAGCATTGTCTCCTTACGCAGACTTCTATCAGACGACGACTTTCGAAACGAAGTAGTAAAGCGCTCAAACGACGACTCTGTTCGTCGCTTTTGGGAAGTGGAATTTCCGGCCAACAGATCTGAGTTCGAAGCTGGGCCGATCTCAAAGCTACTTAATCGTCTTGATGAATTACTGGCTACCGATATGATTCGAAATATCTTGGGCCAGCCGACCAACTCGTTTGATTTCAGAGACTTCATGGATTCTCGCAAGATAGTGCTGTGCAAGGTTTCGAAGGGAGTCCTCGGGCCTGAGAACTCGGCCTTACTTGGTTCGCTAATCATCTGGAAGATCTATGAAGCCGCCCTGTCTCGCGCCGACACCCCTGAGCCTTCGCGTCAGGATTTTTATTTTTATATAGACGAGTTTCAGAACTTCGCCACATCATCATTCGGTGAGATCTTAAGTGAATCGCGAAAGTATAGGCTCTGCCTAACTTTCGCTAACCAGTTCCTCGGGCAACTTCCGCCCGGAGTATCTGACACAGTTTTCGGTAACATCGCCAATCTAATCTCGTTCCGCGTTGGGGCCCAGGATGCCGGTCCGGTGGCTAACGAGCTCAAACCTAACATCACCACTGACGATCTTCTTAATTTAGGTTTGCGAAGCTTCTATTCCAAGATGAGTGTGGATGGAGAGGTTCAGGAGGTTTTTTCAGCTTCAACGCTAGATGTTCACAGACCTCCCCTCTCGCAAAGTTTCGCCAAGGAGTGTATAGCGCAGTCTCGCAAGAAATACGCTCTACCGATTGCCCAGGCTGAGGAGCAGTTGGCGCTCTCTGAGATCATGTCGCCGAGATCACTCGGAGCTATCTAAGACTTCGTTTTACCGACGCAAACCAGGGGGTTATTCGAATTGCGTTCTAGGGAAACTAGCTAGAAACCAGTGCAGTTTCATGTAATCAGCGATTCGTCCCACTTGCGATCGGAATCCTATCATTAGCGTCTGTTTGTTTTTGCCTAATAATGGCGGCTAAGGAGGATAGAAATGGCGCAGATGCGAACCATCGCTTTGTTCGGAGCCGGCAAGATCGGGGAAGCGATTACGGCTCTCCTTTCATCATCAGGCCGTTACGCTACGCGAGTATGCGATGGAGATTTAGCTCACGCTAAACGAATCGCCGATGATTGGTCAAACACCAGTAGTCACCAGTTAAACCTGAAAGATCCAGCGGCGACGAGAAGAATACTCAAAGGGTGTGACCTTGTAATAAGCGCCCTCCCCTTCTCATGCAACGCGGCTGTAGCCCAAGCCGCTGCTGATTGCGATATCGGGTACGCCGACCTAACGGAGGACGTGCGAACATCGCAGCAGATTGCTCACCTGGCGAAAACCGCGGCATCTTGGTTCATGCCACAGTGTGGTCTCGCTCCAGGTTTCATCAGCATAGCCGCCGCCCACCTGTGCACCCTATTCGATACCGTGCATACACTCAAAATGCGCGTAGGCGCTCTACCAATTTATCCGACTAACAAACTTAAATACAATCTCACTTGGTCCACAGACGGCCTCATTAACGAATACTGCAATCCGTGCGAGGCTCTGCAAAACGGCAAAATTACCCTAGTTCCACCGCTAGACGGAATAGAGAGATTCTCTCTGGATGGATGTGAATACGAGGCGTTTAACACATCTGGTGGATTAGGAAGCATGTGTCAAACACTGCAAGGCAGGGTCGCTGATGTGAATTACAAAACCATCCGTTATCCTGGTCACAGAGATTTAGTGTCGTTTTTGTTGAACGATCTGCGATTTATCGACGACCGCGACGCGCTAAAGAGGATCTTTGAGAAGAGTATCCCAACCACAACTCAAGACAAATGCGTAATCCTTGTCGAGGCTACCGGCATAAAGGGATCTAAGTTTGCCCAGAAAACTTACGCGAGCTCAGTTTATAATCAGACGGTAGCTGGCAGACACTTCGGCGCCATTCAGGTGACTACCGCGGCGGGTGTTTGCGGGGCCATCGATCTAGTTCTAAACGGCGCTTTAGGGCCAAGGAAGGGATTTATTAAGGTCGAAGAGATCCCGTTTAAAGATTTCTTGTCTAATGAGTTCGGGAAGCTCTATCTCGATCAGAAAGCGCTTAGCGATCTCTAACTTCTAATAAGTAGACGCCCGCCTGCGGAATACATCTTCGATCTTACGCTGAAGTAATCCGATACTGATAGGTTTAGCGATGTAATCATCAACACCTAAATTGAGGGCTGAATCTATAACTGGCGCGTCACGCACACCACTGACCATGATAAACGGTACACCAGAGTATCGCGAATGGTTCCGGAGTATCTCCAGAAGCTCCGTGCCTGACATCCCGTCCATAACCTGATCGCTTATAACTAGATCGAAATCCTCTGAGTCTAATTTACCCATCGCCTCACGCGCGTTACGCGCCAGGGTCACATGCTCAAAACCCAGGCTCATTAACATATCTCTGAGCAAGGCCCGTGTGGATGAGGTGTCGTCAACTACCAGAACATGCCTTTCTAAGATCTTGGCTGTTTCTTCATTCATAACAATCCACCGTTAAAAACCAAACAACAATTGATAAGGATCGGAGCGCACCGGCGTTACCAACAGACGATCCCAGTTACGTGGATATACGTCACGTTTTAAAGAGACCTTTAGACATATTGCATTATTTTTTTCGACGCAAGTAGATAACCTACATATTTCGGGGACTTAAGAGACAATCTTTGACTAGCTCAGATGGCCAAGTTATCATCCAGGAATGGAAGATCTCCTAAGAAAAATGCTGATCGCCAAGATTCACGGCGCTGTTATAACAGAGGCCAATATCAATTATGAGGGCAGCGTAACTATACCGGCGGACCTACTTGAAGAGACAGGTCTTTTACCTCATGAAGCTGTATCTGTTTGGAATGTAACAAATGGCGCTCGTTTTGAAACCTATATCCTGAAAGGTCCCGCCGGAAGTCGCGAGTTCCACGTCAACGGTGCCGCCGCGAGACAAGTTTCCGTTGGAGATCGCGTGATAATCGCTGGTTTCGGGCTGCTCCCACACAGTAAAGCGATTAAGCATGCGCCGGTAATTTTGTTCATGAACCACGATAATTCCAAACGTGACATCCGGGCTGAGGCTCCGCGGAAAGTGGTTGGGAATAACTGAGGAAGAGCAGCAAAACCTCAGCATAGCAAAATCAAGCACTTACCACACTTGTCACAAGTTGCCGCGCAAACTGGTACAAACTTTTTACAGCTTTGCGGGCTCGTCGTGACAACTCACGCCTTCTGTTGTGAGAAAACGCTCATCATCGAATTCGGCGAAACACAGAGATAAGAGCCGGTCGATAAGGTGAATGTTTTTTTTTATAAGGTGTGACCATGAAAGAGCAAAAGATTTCAGACGTAGCTTTAGTTGAGCAGTTCAGAACGGGAGACCTGACGGCATTCGAGGAGATCCTCTCACGTTACGAGTCAAAGGTTATGAACTTAGCCCTTCGCTTCACAAGAAACCAAGAGGACGCGGAAGAGGTCATGCAGGATGTCTTCACAACTGTATACCGTAAGATCGAGAGCTTCCGTGGCAACTCGGCTTTCTCAAGCTGGCTCTATCGCATCGTTGTTAACGCGGCCTTCATGAAGCTCCGCAAAAAGAAACAGAGCCAGACGATCTCAATGGAGGATCTAGCCCCTGCGGTAAAGCAATACTGCATCGAGCGTGACACAACATCAGGAAACCACTCTTACGGTGTGGCTATTACTAGAGAGCTTCAAGAGGTTCTTCAGAGAGCGATCGATAGACTCCCAGATCAATACCGCGCCGTGTTTGTTCTAAGAGATGTTGATGGTCTTTCTAATCAGGAAACAGGACAGATCCTTGATCTCACAATTCCCGCTGTAAAATCGCGTCTACACCGCTCAAGAATGATGTTGCGCAAGAGGCTACATCGCTACTACGAGGATTTTACAGGAAATAAAGCGGTCCTTGAGGAGAGCCAGATGGATGATGATTTGGCGGCGGCTTAAACCTATGCCTAATTAATCTCCAGATATCGAATCTTTAGCACCTCGATCTCTTGTTGCCCCTTGGGGGAATGAAAATTCACAACATCTCCCTCTTGGGCCTTCAAGAGAGCGCGGGCTAAAGGCGAAACCCAACTTATCCTGCCTTTAGCTAGATCAACTTCATCTATTCCGACGATGCAATAGGTTCTCTCGCTGTCGTCTTCATAACGCAAGGTAACTGTCGCCCCAAACTGAACACAATCAGATTTTATCAGGAGCGGATCAACGATCTCAGCCGACTCGAGCCTCTTCGCTAGAAAACGCATCCGCTTGTCGATCTCTCGTAAACGCTTCTTTCCGTAAAGATAGTCTCCATTCTCCGAGCGATCGCCGTTACCAGCCGCCCACGATACAACTCGCGTGACCTCTGGGCGCTCCTCATAACGTAGCTTCCTAAGCTCCTGGCGCATCCTCTCAGCGCCCGCCGGGGTCATGTAGTTTTTTCCACCGGGGACACTGCGGTCCACCTCTGGCTCATTCTCATCGCTAGAATCGCCATCGCCTTTCACAAAAGCTTTACTCATTAATCGAGGATCTGTCGTAAAAAGATCTATTCCTGAACGGTGATATTGGTCTGAATCCAGGATATCACATCCTGAGTGTGAGTGCCGGGGATAAATATCTCCTTTACTCCTAACTTCTTAAGGGCCTCTATATCTTCCTTCGGGATAATTCCCCCGCCAAAAACAGCGATATCATCTGCCCCCTCTTTCTTTAGCTTCTCTAAAAGATCAGGGAACAGGGTCATATGAGCCCCGGAAAGGATGCTTAGGCCGATACAATCAACGTCTTCTTGAATAGCCGCGCGCACTATATTTTCAGTCGTTTGATGGAGCCCTGTGTAAATAACTTCCATCCCAGAGTCTCTTAAAGCTCTTGCTATCACCTTTGCTCCGCGATCGTGCCCATCTAGACCGGCCTTAGCGATCAGGATACGAACTGGACGGATGGGATTGTTTGAATCGCTCATATTTATCTCGCTACGCGCGGGTCTCGCCTCGCTTCCCTTGGCGAAAATGCTACAACATCCCCGGATCGGAGTACACCCCAAAAACCTCCCGGTATATATCGGAAACCTCTCCGAGGGTAACTCCCTCTTGAACAGCGTCGATTAATACAGGAACAACATTACGGTTCTCAACGCAGGCGCTCTTTACAGAGGCTAGCGCCGCTTTGTGTCTGTTTTGGTCACGCCTGGCTTTATAAGCCTTTATTCGCTCAACCTGCTTCTTTTCAGCGGCGTGGTCGATCTTCAAGGTTGGGATCTCCTGTTCACCACCTTCCGTATATTTATTTACGCCAACGATACACTGCTCTTTAGCGTCTACATCGAGTTGAAACTGATAAGCCGCCTCTGCTATCTCTTTCTGAGGGAAACCGATCTCTACTGCCTTTAACATCCCTCCTAGCGCGTTGATCTGCTTAATATACTCGAGCGCCTCGCTCTCAATCTCATTAGTGAGCCTCTCGATGTAATAAGAGCCTCCCAAAGGATCTACTGTGTTAGTAACTCCACTCTCCTCTGCTATGATCTGTTGCGTTCTAAGCGCTACACGAACGGCCTCCTCTGTCGGCAGAGAGAGGGTTTCGTCCATGCTGTTTGTGTGGAGCGACTGCACTCCGCCCAAAACCGCAGCTAAAGCTTGCAACGCTACTCTGGCCACATTATTAACAGGTTGCTGCGCCGTTAAACTCACTCCTGCTGTCTGAGCATGAGTTCTTAGCTTACATGCAGCGTCAGTCTTCGCGCCATAACGATCGCGCATCAGTCGAGCCCAGAGCCTTCTCGCCGCCCGGAACTTCGCGATCTCCTCGAAGAAGTCGTTATGAACATCAAAGAAAAACGAGAGCCTCGGCGCGAAATCATCGATCTTCATCCCTCTTCCGAGACAGTGATCCACGTAACCTAGGCCATCTGCGATCGTGAATGCCAGCTCTTGCACCGCGGTAGCTCCGGCTTCTCGGATGTGATAGCCGCTGATACTAACTGGATTAAACTTTGGCGCTGAATTAGCGCAGAACTCAATTACATCACACACTAATTTAACTGATGGAGGTGGTGGCGATATCCACTCCTTCTGAGCTATGAACTCCTTGAACATATCGTTTTGGATCGTGCCACCGATCTTATCAAAAGAGATATTTCTCTGCTTCGCTAAGGCGAAATAAAAAGCGAATGCCACCGTCGCCGTGCAATTAATTGTCATCGAGGTCGTCACCTTATCGAGGGCGATACCATCGAATAGAACTCCCATATCCTCTAGGGTGGCGACACTCACACCTTCTCTCCCAACCTCTCCTAGAGAACGGGGATGGTCCGGGTCGTACCCCATTAGGCACGGCATATCAAAAGCTGTAGATAGTCCGGTTTGGCCGTGATCTAGTAGATACTTAAAGCGCTGATTAGTGTCCTCTGGACTGCCGAATCCAGCGAACTGGCGCATCGTCCAAACTCTTCCACGATACATCGTTGGCTGCACCCCGCGTGTGAACGGGTACTCTCCGGGGTATCCAAGATCTCTCTGATAATCCACTGACCCGCCGTTTTCAGGGGTCACGAGCTCAGGTTGATCCCGAAAACTGATAGAACTAAACTTCACCCTACGCTCTTTCTGCGCCGCATACGCGCTATCACGCCACTCTTTGTACGAAGCGCTTTTCTTAAATGGCTTTTTACTGTCTGACATAAGCTGCTCTCGATTTGCGAATAAGCGTCCTTGGGGATGTTCCAACTGTCCGTTCTTCGAGACTACTCTTTTAATAGCTGTGTGGCTATTAATATGCGCTGGATCTCGCTGGTACCCTCGTAAATCTCTGTGATTTTCGCGTCTCTTAGGTGCCTCTCCGCCGGATAGTCGGTCACGTATCCGTAGCCACCATGGATCTGGATACCTTTAACCGCGCACATCATAGCTGTTTCCGAGGCGAACAGCTTCGCCATAGCCGCCCGACGTAAATACGACTCATGGCGATCTTTTCGTTTAGCGGCGTCAAGGGTTAGGTAACGCGCACTATCGATGTGGCACACCATATCGGCTATGTAGTTCTGTATCGACTGGTGCTCGCAGATATGCTTACCGAAGGCCTTGCGCTCTTGGGCGTACTTCAAACTATCGTCAAGAGCGGAACGAGCGATCCCGATAGCCTGCGCCGCCACTCCGATTCTTCCGCCATTTAAAGTATTCATCGCCACCAGAAATCCACGATTCTCATCGTGCAACAAAGCGGTCTTTGGCAACCTGACGTTATCGTATGTAATACTTGAGGTCGGCGAACCACGAATACCCATTTTGTCTTCGCGTTTACCGCAAGAGATTCCCGGCAAATTCATATCGTGAACAAACGCGGAGATCCCCTTATTCCCTTTACTCGTATCTGATGTGGCGAACACAACACATACTCCGGCCTCGGGGCCGTTAGTTATCCAGTTCTTAGTACCATTGAGCACGTACTCGTCACCTTCTCGCCGATATGTGGTCGTGATCGCCGCCGCGTCACTGCCTGTTCCTGGCTCTGAGAGCGCAAAACACCCCAGCGCTTTTCCTGCCGCTAACTTAGGAAGGAAATAGCTCTTTTGCTCGGGCGTTCCGAAGTCAATAATCGGCGTGATACAAAGTGAGGTGTGCGCGCTGACAATAATACCAGTTGAGGCACACGCGGCTGAGAGTTCCTCTATAATCAAAGCGTAAGCTAATGTCGATAATCCCGCTCCACCGTACTCTTGCGGGACTATCGACCCCATCAATCCAAGATCTCCCATTTTTGGGAGTAATTCGCGCGGGAAATAGTGCTCGCGATCGATCTTAGCCGCTAGCGGCGCCACTTCTTTCTCGGCGAAGGCCCTCGCCGTATCACAAGCGAAGTTCTCCTCGTCACTCAATTCAAAAGCGATGCTATCACGCCAAACCATATAACATTACTCCCCTTACCTACTAACGACCGGTGAAAGCCGGCTTACGCTTCTGCAAGAAAGCGTCCATTCCCTCTTCTCGATCCGCAGTACCGAACAACCTCAAGAACTCCTCTACCTCAAGACGGAGGCCGGAGAGAAGTGTTGTCTCTTGCGAGCGATTAATTACTTTCTTCGCTCCCTGCACCGCCAAAGGCGCCTTACTCGCGATCAGCTCTGCCAGAGCTTGGACCTGATCAAAGAACTGAGCGTCCGAAAATACCTTATCGGCTAATCCAATTGTGAATGCCTCACTAGCTGATAGGAGATCTGCCGTGTAACACAACCTACGCGCCTGCCCGATACCACAGCGATGGATTAAACGCTGAGTTCCACCGAATCCAGGGATGATTCCTAAATTAACTTCTGGCTGTCCAAGCCTCGCACTCTCGGCGCACACGATCAGATCACACGCCAAAGCTAACTCCAAGCCGCCTCCTAGCGCAAAACCGTTAATCGCGGCCACCACAGGTAGCGCGCAAGTTTCGATCGCGCGCATCACCCGTTGCCCCAGTTCGAGATAATCCGCCATCGGCCGAGATCCCAACTGTGACATGGAACGAATATCAGCTCCGGCGATAAAAGCCTTAGGACCAGAGCCGCGAATAACAACTACTCGAGCGTCTTTCGCGCGCGCTATATCCTCAAACTCAAGGATCAAGCTCTGTAGAACATCAGGATTAAGCGCGTTGAGGCTCTCTGGTCTGTTTACCGTGATCGTGTGGACCGTTCCTGTCCGATTTATCTGCAAACAATTTTCCTGTGTCATAGTTCTCCGAATAAAAATAAAAGATCGCGAAGGGATCAAAACTCAATCGATTATCCCGGCGGCCACTCCATCTTCCTGCCCCCAAGCAGATGCAGGTGCAGGTGGAAGACGGTCTGGCCACCATTGTCCCCGATGTTAGTGACTATTCGATAACCTGCTTGATCGAGCCCGTCTCTTCGGGCGATCTCAGCCGCGGCGAGCATTAGCTTACCCAGTAGAGTAGCGTCGCTCTCGCTGGCTTGAGCCACGCTACGGATCGGTTTCTTAGGAATAACTAGGATGTGAGTTGGCGCTACCGGCGAGATATCACGAAAAGCTAAGAGATCATCATTCTCGAAGATGATCTGAGCCGGGATCTCTTTTCTGATTATCTTGCCGAAAATTGTGTCACCGCCTTGAGTTAAACTCTCGCTCATACATATCTCATAAAAAGAGTTCAATATCTGAAACTCCCGCTAATACCGGGGAAAATAACATGTAGGGGTGTGTCGGGCCAGTCGAAAGTTGTGGAGGATTTGGGGGTTGGCGAAGGGGGTAATAGCTGTTTTTGAACAGAAGTGTGGATCGCAATTACACCACGGTCTATGCTGTACCCGGCCGCCCAGTGTGATCGATTTCATCTTTACTTGAGGCATTCTATGAACGCAAAGCCAGAACGGACAAACGACGGAAGCACGCTTGAGTATTTGAATAATATTCCGGGTACGCCGGCTCCCGCGCCATTTTTCTCGCAATTGGTTTGGGCAGGAGATACGGCCTACCTAGCTGGTATTATCGCTCTAGATCCGGCGACGGGAAAGCTCGTCGAGGGCGGAATTGTTGCTGAAACCGAACGCGTTCTTGATAACATTGAGGCAGTGCTCGTCGGAGCGGGCCTCACCTTTGCTCACGTGGCTCGGGTGACTGTGTACCTTGCTGATATCGCGGATGCTTCGAAAATGAATGAGATCTACACTCGTAGAATCGGTCAGTTTCGCCCCGCTCGAGAAATGATGGCGGTGAGTGGGCTAGCGTTTGGGGCGAAGATTGAGATGACTGTGATTGCTTATTGTGAGAGGAGATAGGTATTGGCGGTGGATCTTCCTAGACGACGGCCAGCGCGGTATGATTAAACTTCTATTTGGCCTATTAAAATGCTCAAACACCCCTTTGCACTTTTGCTAGCACTACTAGGTGTCTTATTGATCCTTGAAACAGCTGCAGCTGATAGCCCGACAGTCGGAATGATTCTACCATTAACTGGACCGGCGGCTCCATTTGGAGCGATCGTCAAGAGAGGTGTGGATCGAGCAGTATCTCCGGCGCATCGGTTGACAGTAGAAGATGATGCCTGTGACCCGGCAAAGGCAATAAGTGCCTTTCGTAGCTTACGCCAATGAGGTTCGCGTTTATTTCTCGGCCCGTGCTGCACAACATCCATGACCGCCATAGCTCCCATAATAAAGAAAGAGGGCCTCCTAGCGATGAATGTATGTACCGGCTCCGAGAGAGTTTGGGGCCTTTCTGGGCAACGCATATTTCACTCGCAGATGTCAGCCGAAGAGGAGTCGCGTCAGAACGCTGAGATGATGTGGACCCGCGGTATTCGGAGTGTAGTACTGCTGTATGCTGAACAGGAATACGCACTTGCTCACGAGCGCACATTTCGAGATGCATTTAAAGGCGATGTTGTTCAATCTCTTTCATTCTCGGGGTCGGACTCAGGTCAGGTTAAAAGCCTAGTTTTGAAACTCAAGTCCCTAAAATTTGACGCTCTATATATCCCAATAATGGAACCGTTCCTACTCGGTGTGCTGACTCAAGCTGCGAAGATCGGAGCGAAACCACCAAATGTATTTAGCGTGTTCTCCTTCGAGCTTCCGGAGGTTCTGGCCATGGAAGGGGTAAATGCAGAGGGTGTGATATATTCCTATCCTGATATTCCTTCTGACCAGCCGGCCGCTGAATACTTTGCGGGCACCGGCGCCCAATTGTTTATGGATGCTGTTAACAACTGCGCCGATGACACGGATTGCGCTCTTCAGGAGACCATAAAATCAAATCGTTTTGACGCCAAGGGATTCCTAAAGGGGAAATTTATCTGGAAGACCGTACGTGGTGGGAAGTTTGTGAATTTAAGCGCCAGACCTCAGGGCGAGAATTAGACAGTCGGCTCCGCCCCCCCCCCCAGCACCGCCTCCCAGCACCTCCCCCAGCACCTCTCTCAGAGACCGCGCATACCTCCCAGCACCTCCTCCCAGCACCTCTCTCAGAGACCGCGCATACACCCGCGTCCATCCACCCGCGTCTACCTAGGGTATTCCAACCGTATCAAACCTCAAATTAATAGAATTTACACCCAAACCGCGGGGCCAACTCCAGCATACGGCGCCACCGAGGCTAAAAACGCCCCGCTAGTTACAAGAAAACCACCTCAGGCGCCGCCAAGCATCTCATTTAGGGGCTCTCTAGATACACCTATCCCGGAAATCAGATGATCGTGCCGTTGCGGGCCACCGTGAATAACGGCGGCTTGTAGGTCCCTTCGGGAAATTTAGCGTCTAAATTCCCTGCCCTATAACTGGCCGAGGCTTCTTTGTATTCAAACTGAATCGGGAAATACCACGCATTCCCTGCGG
>JBIKWQ010000044.1:0-28684 GCA_044356215.1 Bdellovibrionota bacterium
CAGACAAGCTCTTAGCTCGTGTCTGCGATGCTATTAAATCTCTCGTCGATACTCCCGCACAGGTTTCCTCTATCTGCTCGCTCGCCTGAATCAGCGAGAGCGTGCGCTTAACCACCACTACTTGTCGCAAACTGCGAGCCACGCTCGCTCGTTTGCCAGTACTTACCCTTACACCTAAATTTTCAAGTCCAATCGCTCCGCTTTTCTGAAGAACGCTATAATTCGTGTGTATTCACCTTGCCTATAAACAGAGCTCCTGCGGCTCGCAACGCCTTCAACGCCGGACCTTCAGCACCAATATCAGGTAAATTCGCTCTAGTGCCAGCTTTGGTAGGGTGTGTCGCTACCTGGAATAAATCTTTGACGGAGCACAAGGCTCCATATAGTGGAAGGGAGCTATTAATATTGACGGCAAGGCGTGCCGCTTCATCAAAGAGTTCAAGGGAGAAAGCATTTAGGAGCGAGCTCGCTTCAGCGCGTCCCCTCGCTGTTTGAATTTTTTCAAAAATATCCATTCTTGCGTCCTAGCTGACATGGGTTTGAAACCGCGGCACCAGATAACTCTAGTATATCTCGAGCGTGTGACATAGCTCTCCTTCAACCTCTCAGTGCCTTAATATTTACCCCACAAATCCCTTGACTCTCAATCCAGATAGGCTAGGCTCCCCCGCTATGAACATACTTAAAACTCTCCTATCGAAGATCGTTGGAACCAAGCCAGCAGAGGCTGCGGCTCAGGTTCCGAATGCTAACCCAGCTGAGATGGCGAACGTGGCGCTTCAGGCCGCGAGCTCGGCGGCTGCTGCTGATGTTGATGTAGCCCAGATCCTAACTGAGATGGCTGCCAAGAGTGGGGTAACTCTTAATTGGCGCACATCGATCGTTGATCTGATGAAGCTAGTCGGGATGGACAGCAGCTTAGGCGCGCGTAAGGACTTAGCCGCTGAGCTAGGTTACACGGGTGACACCGCGGATTCAGCCGCGATGAACATCTGGTTACACAAGCAGGTGATGAAGAAGCTAGCAGAGAACGGTGGAAAGGTCCCAGCGGATCTTTTGTAAGCTTCATTTTAATGGCGAGTGATCCTGTAAATTCAGAGAGCGTCGTTTACGCCGCGATCCCGCCATTTCCACTCACCTAGAGCAGCAGTTCGGTTTTAGGCACCACGTCGTTATGGCGCGACTAATTAATTTAGGCGGCGATATCTTCCGAGAGAAGGTACGCGACCTTAAACTAGCCGGCAGAAAGAGTGAGCCCGCTATCGCCGATATCTTGGGGTTGATTGGTAATCCATATGAGAGTGTCGCGGAGTTGAATGACTTATCAGATGGGGAGTTGGTTCGGGTAATGAGAGATGGGTTGCACTAGAAGAATATTTTTTTGCTCTCCTTAACAGACCTATCCCCCCGTCTAATACCCCTAAATGACACGCTTTCTTAGCGGGTAAAAAATAGTGCTCCTACGCCCTGATGTCACATATCAGCGCCTTTTCATCATAACGCAGTAAAAGGAGTTCATTAAGGCGACCGCGGTGGTCGTTAGCTGGGAGATACGTTATGGAAGCAAGGCCTACATCCGATCCCTCCCTCCAAACTGCCGCGGTAAAGACACTAACTAATGAGAGTAATGGATCTGCACATTTTTCAGTCACTTTATCGGACGGTACAGTTCTTAAATTACCACCTAGGCCAGATCCCCTCACCCCCACCACAAATAGGAATCGGGCTTCTGATAGTATTGTGGTATTTCCGATAAAATCCGGACTAGGCACCTCTGCTCAAAATGCTATGCAGGGGCCGTATCAATTTATTAAGAGTGGTATAGTTGAGTTCTTGCAAGCCCAAGTAGGTTTCGGCTCCGTAGAGCGCGCAAAGAGTATAACTGAGCAAGATTTTTGTGGGCCAGATGCAGAAGATTTATCGCCAAGCGAAAAGTTATTTCGCCAGATTGCTCCCTTTGCCGCTGAAGGAGCGGAGAGAATGCTTTCATATCTCAATCAAGGAAAGACGGTCCTCTCAATAGGGGGAGACCACTCAATGTCATTCGCCTCCCTCAAGGCATTTTCTAAATTCTGTCATGATAATAACTTAAAAGGGGCGGTAGTTCACATTGATGCTCATGGTGATATCAACTATCTAAGACCCGAAAATAATTATCAACCTGACGCGGGTGAGAGTGGGAACCCACACGGTATGGTGTTGCGTGCAGCGTTTGATAAAGTGCATCCGTTAATAGATACGATATATCCAGAGGCTTATTTAGATTGGAAAAATTATCTAGGCATAGGTCTTCGCTCTTTAGATCCAAAGGAGCAGGCGACGATAAGAGACAAGAAGCTTAAAGTGCATACCCGAGAAGGACTGAATCTGGATGATGT
Organism: Bdellovibrionota bacterium; assembly: GCA_044356215.1. Taxonomy (GTDB): domain Bacteria; phylum Bdellovibrionota_C; class UBA2361; order UBA2361; family OMII01; genus OMII01. The sequence goes on from JBIKWQ010000044.1 coordinate 2,379, forward strand.
CAAAAAATCGATCCGTGAATTAAGGGAAAATGTTGATGTTGTAATGGTATCTTTCGATATTGATGTTGCTGACATGACCGTCGCTTCCGCGACAGAGATGCAGAACAGCGACGGGCTATCATTAGATCAGATTTATCGTGTCGCGGCTTCACTAGGTGAAGCCGCCGCTGGACTTGCCTCGGTCATAGCCGTAGATGTAGCGGAGCTTTATCCGAGACATGGTAAGGCTGATGAGACAGAGCGAACAATTGATATGGTAAAAGGCTTTCTTGCGCGGGTCTTTGGCATCTTTAACATTGAATATGGCGATCACATGGAACGCGAAGTAAAGGCGGGAGACGGTGGAGACGGTCATGGCAGTGAAAAAACGCGCGAGCTTCCCGACCTGATTAATCAGGTCCTTGCTAATCAGATTTTTAGAGATTGGGATGACGAAAATAGAGGTGTAAAAGTAGCGCTGCCACAACTAGCCAGCAAACCCAATTGGTTTAAAAAGGGAAGTGTTCTTAGCACTATAGCCGGAGCATTAGTGGGCCTTGGATTCTTCTTGGGACGGGAGAGCGAAGTCTCTCCAGACACTCAACAGCAAGGAGTCACTAGAGTTGCTCCTTTGGACATAAACTCGGCCGAGGCGATAAATCTCCCCGTTACCTGGGGTCAAAGCGCAGACCCCAATCTTAAAGATCCGAGGGCTATTGGGTGGAGCGACTCATTTCTAACCGGAACGTGGGACTATAGGCATCAGGAGCAAGCCAGCGATCAATTTAAGCATCTCAAGAATTTGGTGGACGCGGAGTTGAGAAGTCACCACAAAAGTTTGACTGAGTTCTTTGAGAAAGAAAGGGATGGCTTCTATCATCCCACCTTGGGCCGGGCTACCGATAGCGATCATTATCAGCGTAACAGCACTATTTCATACGTTATGAGCGCAGTGACCTTAGCACTTTTGAGAACCTCGCCAGAGCACCGCACGCAGTTATTGGAGCAGACCGTAGGAGGCGTGTTTGCGGGAGACGAGGGAGCAAAAATTAAGTTTACGGTTGAACTTAACAAATTCACCTTGAACGTTGAAAGCAAAGATAAATTGATGAAGAGCCTTGAAACTATGAGATTTCTACCTGAGCGCACATGATGAGTTCACTAAATTACTATCCATCAGAGACGCATTCTCGCGGCAGTAAGCTATTCAGCAAACATCTCTTGAAGAATAGATAACGTTTTCTTCTGAGTTTCGGAGTCGATCGTTCCTAATCGCTTAACCAATCTTGCCGTGTCGACAGTTCTAATCTGATCAAGGACGATCTCGCCCAGCTTGCCTTTGAATTTGCAAACTAAACGTGTCGGATACCCTCGTGCCTTGGTAGTTATTGGGGCTACTATAACAGAAGAAATAAAGTGGTTCATCTCATCAGGTGAGATTACCAAACATGGTCTGGTTTTTTTTATCTCGCGACCAATTATGGGATCTAGGTTTACCAGATAGACGTCGAATCGATTCACTTCCATTCCCACTCCTCGTTGTCCCACGACGAGAGTCTGTATTCGTCCAGCAGTTTATCATCGCCAGATTTCGCCATTTCATGGAAGGCTTTTGCCCAATTGAGCCGCTCGCTACGGCAAGGCTTTATTACGAGCGAATCCTTCGAGGTTTCTAAAGTTACTTCATTCCCAATACCTAGCTGCTCAAGGAGTGCCTTAGGAATCCGGATCCCTTTGGAATTCCCGATATCGATAATTTTTATCTTCATAGTAATTACATTGTAATTACTACATTGGGGTTCCGCAAGGTAAATAAATAGGGCACCGCAGTCATTTTTTACCACAGAGGGCGCATAGGAGCAGAGAATAGGCCATTTTATTGGCAACTATGGCGATTATCTGTGTCATCTGCGTCCTGTGGTGAAAAATATTTTACTAATTATCCCAGTAGATTACCAAAAACACAGCGACGCCCTGCGCCCTGATGCTACGCCAGCGCTCACTGAAGTGATAACTTATGAGTCTTATGTCTGTTAGTTATCGGAAGACTGGTGAGTTTACGCGGCGTTAGCGCCGCTACGCTACTTCGGAAACAATAAAGTAAATACTGCCCGTGCTCCCCATCCCTCGGGGCCGCCGTCTGGAGATTCAATCCAGTAGCGTGGCCCAACGCCAATCTGCATAGGTTGAGAGCCTATCTTGAAAAGCTGACTCACTATTAAGTTAACTGGAACGGACCAATTTTGGTCGCTCCAATTGTAGGTCGACTCACTGTTCAGAGTGATTGTGGTTTTAGTTGAGGTGATATAGCTCATAAACGGCTGCATGAAGGTCGCGTTCACGTCACTACGTGACTCATCTCCCGCGAATGACCAGATGTGATTGGCTAATCCACCGTACGTCCAAGCACCTGTTTGCCGGAGAGCTACAAATGTGGGGCCTAAGCCCCATTTCTGAGCTCCTAGCAGCTCATCAGTCGCTGTTGGCAGAAGTAGAGCTGGTCCAATTCCCCAAATCAATCCACTTGCGGTTGGCTGTTTGGGAGAGAGGAATAAGCTCTGTAAAGTATCTCCAAGCCCCCCAGAATCCGATCCAAATGAAGGTTCAGAATGAGCGACAACTGGCAAGATCGTTCGCGATATAATATTGAATGAATCGCTTACGGAGAATGGTATAACCGGCTGTATGTTTATTAGATGCTTGGAGCCCTGGTCCGTAACTCCATACTTGTCATCAAAGTTATACTGAAAAGGGACACTTACGAGGGATGCCACTGGATTGGCTAGTTTCTGAGCTAAATTAGCATCATCCTCGGCCATGGTAGGCGCTGAAGAGAAAAATCCACTCAGACCTAACACAGCGATCCATGTAGCTATAATAACGCGAGTTTGGGCTGTTTTCATAAAATCTCCATTTTTACCAGCCTTCAGAAGCATACTATCGCCTACGAAATCCCCCACCACCGCCGCCGCGACTAAAACCTCCAGCGCTCGCGCGACTCGCGGCACCTCTTGCGGCAGCTCTGTTAACACTTCCCTGACCGCGGTTCATTCCAGATAGTCCACCGCCAGAGCCGCGCGTTTGAGATATGTTTGACGCGCTCGCTTGAGCTCTCTGTCTGGCTTCTGGATTGTCTCGTAGCTGATTTGCCCGCTGATTCATGTTCTCTCGATTGATTGATGCGGCGCGCTCAGAGATCTCTCTGTTTGACCTGGCATCGCTTAGGCGTTGATTCGCCGCGGAGCGATCGAAATTTGAGTTCTGTACTCTTTTCGCGGCGTCACTATTTCGAGCGGAGGAGAGCTTCTGATCCAGAGAGCCACTTTGATAAGAGGATCGCGAGCTACTTACTCGGCTTTGAGCTTCAGCTCTTTTTTCAGGTGTCCAAGATGTTCCCCTAGTCTGCCTCTCGTTTCTCCATTCTTGCTGCTTTCGGCCGAGGTCTTGTCGATACTCACGCCAATCGTCTCGATTGTTCTGCTGCCACTCCTGTTGATCTCGCGCGAAATCATAGGCGTTATCCCAACGGTCACGGCGATAATCAACCCAGTTGTTTACGGCGGGACCTCCATGCCAGAATCCAGGCCCATAAAAGCCTCCACCATAATAGTAGTGGTCGTCGTGGTGATCTGCCACCGCATATCCTAGTGCCATGCCCAAGCCGAACGAGGCTAGTGGAACTAGCAGAGAGGTTGAATTGCTGACAGGCTTTTCATAGACAGTAGCGTTGGTAGTTGTCGGCACGTACACCACCTGCGGGTTAGCTGGCTCCACGCGGATAATAGTCGTGTTATTTGGGCCTTTCTCTTCGATAACGTGCTGTTGCTCAGACTCCTCAAGGTTTCCGACTGTTTTCGCGCGAGCTCTCATTGTTTGAATAGCGCTGCGTAGCTCTTCATTTTGATTTATAAACGCGGAACCTAGAGTGAGAGTCCAATCTATGTCAGACGCGAGCTTAACGAGGATACTCGGGTAATTCGCGATCCCTTTTACCGAATCATCCCAAGGCTGATTCCTAATACCCGCTGGGTCCTTTCCCTGCTCGTTGTACATAGCGGCATCTAGTATCTGCTCTGGGAATGTTGAAGCAGCTAAGACCTGTTGAAGTAATAGGTCTGGATAGAGTGCTATCGGTTGCACGAGTTTCTCTAACTGTGCCCGTGAAAGCACGGTAGGTCCGCTCTGCGTTGAGCTTGCCTGGTCCACCGCGAAAGCGTTGGAAGTCGCTAAAATAAGCGATATAGAAAGAACGAAAACTGTCGTTATGCGAATCATCATGCTCTCCTTACTCCACGCGTGTCCAAGAATCGTCCACATTTAGTCGCGATAATTTGCTGGCGGCTAAATCATCTCCTAAATTCTTTTCGTATACCCAGCCTCGCTCATTTAAGGCAAAAGTCATGACCCCGCTCTCATTCCACACGACCGGAGTGGCGAAAAGCCAGTAGCGCCCAGGCTTCGATAGCGCATCAACAGGCTCATCCGCGTTAACAGAAGGCTGGATTAAGCTGTAGAGGTACCCGTGAAGTGGTCGCGGTTGGTCGGTTGAGGTTACCGAGTATCCCTCGGCAGCCGCTTGGGCGACGACATGACTCAAGGGGCTCGTCTCGGTGTCGCCATCGGCGGAGGACCAATACAGACCCTCTCGATTGCCTGGGGTGCTTATGATTCGCGTGGCGTATGTGAGGATGCCATCGCCGTTCCAGTCCTTCGCTGAGTACTCTCGTTGAGCGATGTAAATTGAGCGCATAGTGTCGAGGGTTGCGAATTCGTTCTCACCGATTCTTCTGTCTAGGACCTCCTCCCTTCCAGCCGCGGCATCGAATACCCATGAGTCACCTCTCTGAACTAGCGGCACTGCAAATGGCCAACGCTTACTTCCTAAAAGAACCGTAGATTGACCGGACTTAGTTTGTTCAAGGGAATGACGCTCCTTAAACATAGCGCTGAAAAGGGAAGCACGTTGCTTATCAAGAATGGGGTCTCCGCTGTCCAGCAGATAGTCGCCACCAGAGCCAAGCAAAGCCGCGGCGTCCTTTTTCTCGCCGCCTGCCACAACTCTCTCTAACCTCTCAAGGGCAGCTTCAGGTGAGGTAAAGCGCTCAGGGGGTGTCTGCAGAGCTGAGCAGCCGACCATTGAAAATGCAGCGGCTATCACCGGTGTTCTGAAAAAAGATAGGTCTATCATGCGGATACTCCAATGAGAGTCGGGAAAATTGATCGAAACATTCGGAAGCCACTATCTCGATATGGGCCTTGTAAGACTACAAACAATCCAGGATTGCGTCGAGAAGATATTAAGCCGTTGCTTAAAATAGCTCTTGTCAAGGTGGGGCTAGTCGGAATATCTAATCAGACCAAGTCGAAGAGAGGGGAACTAACCTATGAGATTCAAGCAAAGTAGATCTTCTATCATTCAAGGAATTCGAGTTTTTTTGTTACTGGCAGGAGCGACGCTCCCCACCAATAATCTGCGTGCCGCCCCTAACGCGAATGAGTTTAACGACCGAGTTAACGAGGTTGTAAATGGAGTGACGATCTTCACTTCGCAAGACACGGCTTCATCAGGAGTTTTCTCATTCGATTCTGACACTCCTGGAGTCGGGGACGCGGATATTGACCTGATCAAGCTCCCTGGTAAGTACACCTTTGGGGATGAGAATGATGTGCTTCGACCTCAGATCCGAGGAGTCCTGGGAAGTTTAGAGTCAAAACGCTCGGTTGCGACAGGGTCGCCTGGGTCAATCGATGATTTTTCGAGGTTAGAGGTGCTTACCGCTGGAGTTTCCGGTGGGGTCGTTTATAGGCCGTGGCGTGAGCTGCGAATTACTCCGCTTATTGGCGTCGCTTATTCTCATGTAAAGCGCAGGTACGACTATAACAATTCTTTTAGTCAGATGAACTTACTGCCATACGATAGAGAAGCGTTCAACACATCAGTTGACGTAATGACGTATTCACCAACGGTCGAGTTAGATTACACATTTCGTGAGGGTGCTACGGTCTTTATTCCGAAAGTTCGTTATTCACACCTGTTTAATGACTCGGTATCCAGTAAGAGCTCAGTTATCGACGTGAACTCAGACTCCGGAATGCTGCAGAGCTTCTTGGATGTTGAAACGCCCCTTGGATACAAAGTTTATGGGCAAGACTTAGGATTGCACCCATTTATTGTGCGTACGGATCTATTTGGCACGGCGAAAGAGGCTAGAGGGCCAAATTATTTCTACGAAGCAGGAGCAGACCTGACATTCACTGATAAAGATAGAAAGCTAATTGAGGGCTTCTCTCTTGGCGCCTCATATATCTTTGGCGATAACTTCTCCGGATATCGAATCGGAGTTGGGCTGATTTTCTAGCCCGCATTATTCACCAGACTTCGTTGCGAGAAGGTCGATGTACTTGAAGATGCGAAGGAAAATGGAAAATTTGCTCGCAGCAGTATTTCACATACTGCGAGAACAAATTTTTCAGTTTACGCAGCAGACTCAAGGTGAGTAGTTATTATTTCCATCCCTCGTTGCTCTGCAAAGCCGCCCCTTAATAGGGGCTAACGTCATTCCGGCAGAATATGCTGAGTAGTTACAATTATCCTAGATTCGGCAGTTAAGGAGGATGAAAGTGGCGCAGGTACTCAAAAGCCTTAAGTGATTTTGAGTACCTGCGCCATTTTCAGACCCGCAACTGCGAATTTAGGATTATTGATTTTCTCGCACCTCAACCCCCATCCCCTTAAGCCGCTCCAGCGCCAGCGGGGATGCTTTGCCAAATATATTCACATGCGCGCGTTTGGCGTTATTTGGTTTTAGCACACGCTTATCGAAATCTTCGAATATCCCAGCTACTTCCTCTGTCCAGAACAGATAGTCTACAGGTAGTGGCACATAGAGCACACCAGAACTGGTCACAGCAGCCGGGAGGTACATCGAAGCAGTAAGTTTCTTTATCGGGGTAACCGCGTGCATTTTCTCAAAAGCTTCTCCGATCGAAACAAAATAAAGAGTTGATGGTTCATTGGTTGCCTCACACGCGGCGCGGATAAAATCAGAGTGGCCTGTAACCTTAGGTCCAAGAGCTGTGAGTGACGCCGAGATAAATCGCCGTGACCATGGGGAGTAAGCTTTGTTGCTTTGGAATTTCTTAGCTAGCTCCTCAGAAACACCCAGAGCTAACAACTCCTTTTGGTTCTTCTTACTGATAGTGTCGGGGTCCTCGTATAGTGAGAGTTTTTCCGCCCGCTCATACCAGGTATTGAATGTGGCTAACTCTCCTAAAAGCCCAAGCCCAGGTACAAATTTAAAAGCCGTGCCAACCGCGGTCTCGATTCCTGCCACACGCATAATCTCATCCCGCAGGGTCTCGTTTGATGTGTAAGGATTCACCTGGAGTTTGCGGAACCATTCGCGTTGTCGCTTGGTGTAGCCGATGTATTTTAGACCTAAGTTAGTTCCCTGATCTACGACTTCAGAGGCAGAGGTTTTCTTTGATGTATCAGAATCACTTTTATTATCTTTCTCATTTGCCCCACTATCTGATGATACCGCATCGCTAACGGCATGCGCGGCGCTCTTACCTTTGCGGTACGCCCACGAGAAGAGCCTCTCGGCTCCATCAGGGATCGCCGATAGGGTATCAGCCATCTTTTGTGGGTCAGATACAACCTTGGCTGTCTTCTCAACTAGTTTCACAGGGGCCATAACGATCCCCTTGCCTGATTTGTAAGCGGCATCGGCAAAAACATCGGTGCTGGCTAATTTATCTAGTTCAGCGAGGGCGCTCATCTCACCGACGCGGATCTCAAGGAGCTCTCTCCCCTCAACCGTCATGTTTCCGAATTTTGACTCGATAGTGTAGTTGTTAAAGTAGCCGTCGCTTGTGACTCGCTCAGCCACTTTATGATGTGGCCCTTTAAGAAGCGATGCTGGCAAGAGCTGAGATGCCTTTAGGATAGTTGGTTTCTCGTATCTCTGGGCGTGGGCGATGTTGTTGGCTGCAGAGGTGATGGTGATGTTGGCAATCAAAAGAGAGATGATAAGTTTCTTTGTTTTCATGGTTTGGTTGGTAAGTAATTACTTGATAATTGCTCGATGAATATAGAATAGGAGGAGGGAGAAGGCTATTGGTAGGGGGTCGCAGTTCTTTATCACCACAGAGGACGCATAGGACACAGAGAACGGCCATTTTATAAGCAATCATGGGGTTTTCTCTGTGTCCTCTGCGTCCTCTGTGGTAAAAAATATTTTACTAACTATCCCAGCAGCTTACCAAAAACACAGCGACTCTCTGGGCTATTGGTTGTGGGTGAGCTTGAGGCTGACTGTTCCCCACATCCTGGGAGATAAGTCTTCACAGAGAGGGTTCAGGACAACAAGTAGGGTACCCCCCTCTGTCCGTTCTCGCTGACCTTTTTGTTTAAATAAAAATCTCGGCTGATCCTTTTTGTACAAAGAGAACGGCGAGGGAAAAGAGGGGGAGGGCCACGAACATTTTAGTTTGCTTATTTCGTCAACATTCATCGCTCTGTGGCCCTCCGTGACCTCGATGTGAACTCTATCCATGGATTGACCGAGGAGGCGGAGAAACGCGCGCAAAGCGTATTTAGGGATTGACCAACAAAAAGCATTAGGATGAGGCCGCGAGAGATCTCTTTAAGAACTCGTCCTTCCTTCTCTCACCCCTCTCGACACCAACAGCGCCACAACCGCCAGAGCCGCGCCAACTAAAAACGGCGCGTGCGGACTAAGCGAGAATAAGGCACCGGCGGATGTCGGGCCTAAGATCCGGCCCAACGCGGCCGCTGATTGATTCACAGCTAATCCAAATCCCTGCTTATCTTCAGGCGAAGCTAACGAGACGAGTCCTAACATCGAGGGGTTAAACATTCCACTACCAAGCGCTAAAGCCGCTCCTGTGAAGAGAAAGAGTGAGAAGCTTCCAATCAGGCCGAGCGCTGGAATAGCTAGCATCGCGCAGGTTACAACTCCGAGGCCGTACCTAAATAGCACCACCTCTGAAGTCGATTTGAGCCACTTACGCACCAGAAATCCTTGAGCGATGGTCGCTGAGATACCAACTACAACGAGAAACAAACTAGTTAGAGAGGTCGCCTCCTCGAGAGCGTTAGCACTTGCGGGGTTGATCCAGTATCGCTCTATAAATAAACCAACGCTCTGCTCCATTAACGCGAAAGCTGTAATAAAAAGTAGAGTGGTTAAAACAAGCTGCCTAAGCTCTGGGCCGATCGAGCTTAAGTCACTAAACTTAAATCGCCGTCCGTGAGACGCGGCGATAGCGTTACTTGAGCGGGTCTCTGGCAGAGATGTCGCGACGAGTATTAAATTTAAGATCGCTAGCGCCGCGCCAAACGCGGCAGGGGCGCGGTGATCTAGATGAAATAGTATCCCGCCCAGCGCGGGTCCAAAGATAAATCCCAATCCAAAAGCGGCTCCAATCAGCGCCATCGCCCGGCTCCTTTCGGCCGCAGGATTCGTGTCGGCCAACACTGCTTGGGCTGTTGATATATTAGCGGCGCCGATCCCAGCTAAGGCACGAGCTAGAAAAAGCATCGTTAAAGAAGTAGCTGCGGAGAAGGTCGCGTGGCCTACGGCGGTGATTGTTATTGTGGCGAGCAGCACGGGGCGTCTGCCGATACGATCAGATAGACTGCCCCAGAGAGGTGCTAGTATAAACTGCATTAGGCTGTAGGTCGTTCCAAGCAGGGTAACGGTGGCGGCTGTGGCCCCAAAGTTCTTGGCCAGGAAGGGTTGGGAGGGGATAATTAGCCCAAATCCCATCACATCGAGGAGAACTATCAGGAAAACGGTAAAGCGGGGAGAGAAAGGCTTCATAAGCCCTGTAGGTGTACCTGTTTAGCTGTGTTGTGGCAACTGGTGCACAGTCTTCCTGCTTTACCCAAACCCTACAATATCCTAACATCCTCCGCCTGGGACTTTCTTTTAAAGTAGCGTCAATGAGTAACGATTTATCTCCAGAGAATCTAAAAAAATTAGCCAGTTCCTTCGATGAGCAGTTGCAGGCGGCACGTCAACAGTCCGATCTCGAACTGCTAAAGCGTGACTGGCTATCTAAGGATGGGACAGTAAAGGAGCTCTTTAAGGGGTTACGCGATGTTCCTGTTGAGCGTAAACCAGAGGTCGCCGCGGCTCTTAATGATTTGAAAAACTTAGTAGAGGCGGGGATAGAGTCAAAGGAAAGGTCCTTTAAAGAGAGTGAGCTGCGCAAGCAATTAGAAGAGGAGTACCTTGATCTATCGCTTCCAGAGATGGGGGGTGGTTTAGGTGCGGTGCATCCGATCACAATCGTCGAGGAGAGAATAACTGAGATCTTAAGACCGTTTGGCTTTGAGAGCGTGATGGGCCCTGAGCTTGAGACTGAGTACTACTGCTTCGACGCGCTTAATATCCCTAAGCACCATCCAGCGCGCGATATGCAGGATACTTTCTACACCGAGACCGGGCATGTTCTTCGCACTCATACAACCGCGGTACAGGCGCGGATGTTGCAGAGCCGGGCGCTATTTGAAGGTAAGAAGCTACCGTTAAAGATCGCCTCGTTTGGTAAAGTTTATCGTAACGAGACAGAGGATGCTTCGCACCAGGCGGTGTTCCATCAATACGAGCTGGTATGGGTGGAAAAGGGGTTAACTCTATCTAACCTGCAGGCTTTGATTACTCATATTCTAAAGGAGCTTTACGGCAAACGTAGAAAAGTGCAATTCGTGCCTAAGTTTTATCCGTACACTGAGCCTAGCATAGGACCTAGGATCGATTGCTCGATCTGTCGAGGCGCTGGCTGCTCTTCGTGTGGTGGTGCGGGATGGGTGACGATCGCTGGAGCGGGGATGATCCACCGCAATGTTCTGGCAGAGTTTGGATTCGATCCTAACGATGTGTCCGGGTTTGCGTTTGGTCTAGGTACCTCACGCTTGGCGTCACAGATGTTTAATCTGCCCCATTTAAGGGCTGTTTATGAGAACGATCTGCGGGTACTGCGGGAGGTAGTATGAAGCTTCATGTTCGGATGCTAGGGAAATTAATGGAGCTGCCTGAGTGTCCTCTAGACACTGCGGGGAGCTCTCCGTTACGCCACACCCTCGATGATTTAGGTCTAGAGGTTAAGGGTGTCGAGGCGAGTGGTGACCGTGGAGTTGTGTTCACAATAGAGACCCTCGCTAATCGTGGCGATCACCTGTACACGCTAGGAGTCGCGCGAGAGTTATCCGCGCGTAGCCTCGGTCAGATAAGTATCCCGACAGTCGCTGGACAGCTTAGTGATCGCAAGACATCCGTTTTAGTTAAGCGAGCCACAGATAAGTGCTCACGTTATGCTTTGCTAGAGATGAATATCCCAAACCAGATGCCGCTTCGAAATGACGTCGCGGTGTTTGTAGATGAGCCAGGCAAGCGGCCAGCGATAGTGGATCTCTTAAATTATGTTCAGCTCGAGGTGGGCCAGCCGATGCATGCGTTTGACGCCAGCAAGGTTGAAGGAGAGATAACGATCGATTGCGCGACTCAAGTAGAGGAGATCGAAGCGCTCGATGGTAAGAGCTATAAAGTTCCTGAAGGGTCGATACTGATCCGTGACCGCAAGAAGATAATCGCCGTCGCTGGTGTCATTGGCTGCTCTAACAGCATGGTCACAGAGAGCACTACAAAGGTTTGTATTGAGGCGGCCGTTTTTGAGCCGGTTACAGTACGGAAGACCGCTCGTGCGATGGGATTGTCAACGGACGCTTCATACGCGTTTGAGCGTGGTGTTGACCCAGAGGGGATCGCTTTAGCGCTTAAGCGTTTAGTGTATCTAGCTGGAGGTTCCGCAGGCGCTGTTAAGGATGCTGGTGGGGCACATGTTTTGGGTTACACCTATGTTGAAGCGGCACCTGCGGAGAAGAGAAAGATCAGGGTGCTCCTAAGTTACTTTAAGGATCAATTAAATCTCCCGCGGTTAGAGGAGCTTGAGGTCGTTACGCGTTTTAAAAACTTAGGCTACGGAGTAGAGGTCGCGGCGTCAGGTAAGGACCGCGAACTTACTCTTACTGTTCCTTCATGGAGGCTCTACGACGTTGCGGGGGTTGATGATCTCCTAGAGGATATCGCGCGCGTCGTTAGCCTTAACCGTGTAAGGCAAGAACTTCCAGCTTTGCAGTATGACGCTCCAGCGAAGAACGTTTTAGAGTCTATTCAGGTAACGGCCCGACCTGCCTTGCGTGGCGCAGGCTTCATCGAAGTAATCACGAGAGGTTTCTACTCGGCTACTGAGGTTAATCTTCTTGAGAGCCTTAGCCGCGGAGCGGCAGCTAGGCATGTAGCTGTTAAGAATTCACTCGAGGCGAGTAATTCTCACATGAAGCTTAGTAATGTGATCGATCTAACCAGGATCTTGGCGGCAAATCTTAAACGAGGCGTATTGGCTCCTAAGGTTTACGACTATACCCGGGTCTTTGAGTTGCCAAATGAGGCGGTGTCTGATGATCCAAAACAGAGAGACGCGCTAGATTATAACTACGAGCGCGATGTCCTAACTTTGGCCTCGGCCGGAAGGTGGACTGAGAGTGAGTGGCGTAAAGGGGAATCATTAGAGGAGCACAGTCGGCTCTTTAAAGGTGTAGTAGCCGCCCTAATAAAGAGTCTAGGTGGTGTGTTCTCGGTAGGTAAGAGTGATGAGCCTTTTCTTCACCCAGGTATGCAGGCCTCAATTAAGATGGGGAGGAATGTAGTTGGATTTTTTGGAGTGATCCATCCAGCTATTCGCGAGGCGTATGATCTTAAGGTGCCGGGAATGTACGGAGAGCTTGATCTACGGCTGGTCGCCAAATTCTCGGGCAAGACGGAGAGCGTAGCGGTGAGTGATTTCCCGATAATCTCTCGCGATATGACCTTGATGATAGACCGTAAGGATCAGGCTGGAAGGGTTCTAAGATTGATCAAGGATGCTCAACTGCCAGCTCTTAAAGAGATCCGGATAGTTGATGACTTCTTAAAACCAGAGGAGTCCTTTAGGCGTGTTACCTATCGAGTTGTATTCCAGAGTGGTGATCGTACCCTCAAGCACGATGAGGTCGACGCGGCTATGACGACGCTCTTAGCGGAGTTAAAGGATAAGCATAGTATAGGATTGGCCTAAATCTTTTAAGAGACGAGATATGAGGATCGGAATATTAAAAGTAGCTCTTATCGCCTCAATAGTCTCGCAGGGTGTTATCGGTTGCTCATCGCGACCCGTGATAGTGGCGGATCCGCCGCAACACGTTCATAAAGCTCCAGAGGTTATTCCGTGGGAGGAGGAGTACTCGAGATCGCGGCCAAAACCTGAGGTTTTTGGCGATAGCTCAGATGCGCACAGCGGAGAGACTTTTCAAGGTGATCTCGAGAAGGAAGGCGGCAGCGATCAGAGCGGGCCGTTAACTGTGCTCGCCGATATCATCGCGTTTCCGTTTCGTGGAATCGGGTGGGTGATTAATCAGATTTTCTAAGCGCTGTTTCCAGCAGTTTTAAATACTCATCGCGTGGTATCTCCTTAGCCCCAAAGCTCTCAGAGAAGGGTGTGAGCACCTGGCAATCGAACCAGGGAATTTGCTCCAGCTTCAGATATTCATACAGCGATACCATGGCTATCTTAGAGGCGTTTGCTTTTCGATAGAAGCTCGATTCAGCGGCGAAGAAACTCTTAATCCGCAATCCATAAATACCGCCGACTAATTCACCATCGAGATAGGTCTCAAATGAGTGCGCTATCCCAAGTTGATGAAGCTTGGAGTACGCTTGGATTACCTCATCTGTGATCCATGTTCCGTCTTGGTCTCCTCGGTTAATCACTTGGGCGCAGTTCGCTATCACTTGATTAAAAGCCGAGTCGATCTTGGTGATAAAACGCCCACGTTTCAGTTCGCGCTCGAGTGAGCGAGAGATATGAAACTCATCTACTGATATAATTGCCCTAGTCGGAGGGGAGAACCAGGCAAGGAGCTCATCATTAACGGGCCACGGAAAGATCCCGCTCTGGTAGGCAAGCAAGAGAGACTCAGGCTCAAGATCTCCGCCTATAGCTAACAAGCCATCCTCATCTGCGCTATCTACCGGTGGGAATTCAATGATCGCCATTTGAAGCTTTCTTGCCAAGTTTCTGTCAATACTAGCAAAATTCGCGGCATAACGCTTGTTCAAAATATCGTTTTAGAGGTTCGCCGAATGGACGGATGGCCCTCTTTAAAAACAGTACTAAATTTTCATGCTAACTTTTGGTTTTGTCGATACTCTAACTAGAGGAGCACCATGCCAACCAAGAGAAACCACAGCACCCAGTCAGACACAGCAGTTCAGGAGAGAACGCGTGTAGAGAAACCTAAGATGTATCGGGTGATCTTACTAAACGACGATTTCACCACGATGGAATTTGTGGTGGTGATCCTTGAGGGCGTTTTTTTAAAGAGTCCAGCCGAGGCCACGCAGATCATGCTCCAGGTACATAAAAACGGAAGAGGGGTGGCGGGCATATTCTCTAAACAGATCGCTGAGGCTAAAATCGAACAGGTGCATCAGATGGCCCAAAGAGAGGGTTTCCCTCTTAAGTGCGTAATGGAGGAAGCGTGATGTTTAGCACAGAGTTAGGTCTAACACTTGAGGCGGCTTTTAGGGAGGCAGCTTCACGACGGCACGTCTTCTTCTGTCTTGAGCACTTACTCTATGCGCTGACATACGACGAGCAGATTATTGAGATACTGCAGAAGGTGGGTGCGCAGATAACAACTCTAAGAAAAGATCTCGAGCAGTTCTTTGAACGCAACATGGAGGTAGTTCCACCTCAAGGTAGTCCCACACACGGACATCAAGGTTTCATCGCTGAGCCAACCCAGACACCAGCAGTTCAGCGAGTTCTGCAGAAAGCCATACTGCATGTTCGTTCAGCACAGAAAGATATTATCACCCCAGCAGAGGTTTTAGTCGCGATCTTTTCAGAGGAGGACTCTCACGCGGTTTATTTCCTGGCTAAGCAGGGAGTCAGCAAATTAGATGTTTTAAACTATATCGCGCATGGAGTCTCAAAAAGCGATGGCGAGAGTGAAGACCGACTCGCTAGGGATTTTGATGAGGAGCTAGGTGAGACGAGTGACGAGGAGTCGGGGACGAGACAGGGCTCTGCTTTATCGATGTTTACCGAGGATATTACGGCGCAAGCGCGAGCTGGAAAGCTTGACCCTGTAATCGGGCGTGAGGAGGAGATCTCACGAACAATTAAGATCCTCTGTCGCCGACAGAAAAATAACCCGCTCTTTTTAGGAGAGCCAGGGGTCGGTAAAACCGCGATGGCTCACGCGATAGCGTCACGCATCGTCGCTGATGAAGTTCCAGAGCATCTCTCAGGCGCTGAGTTGTTCCTTCTTAATATGGGAAACCTAGTAGCGGGAACAAAATTTCGCGGAGAGTTTGAGGAGAGGATACGAAAAGTAATCACAGAGGTAACTAAGAGACCAAAAGCTATCCTCTTTATCGACGAGATTCATACGGTAGTAGGCGCCGGAGCTACAGGAAATGGTTCACTAGACGCGGCGAATCTACTTAAGCCAGCTTTAGCTTCAGGCGCTATCCGCTGCATGGGAAGCACAACTCACGCCGATTACAAAAAGAGTATCGAGAAAGATCGTGCCTTAAGTAGGCGCTTCTCTACTGTAGATCTCCCTGAGCCGACAATAGATCAGACAGTAACTATCCTTGAGGGGCTAAAAGCGAAATTTGAGGATTACCACAAGGTAACTTTTTCACCTAAAGCGTTAAGAGCCGCCGCGGAGCTCTCAGCGAAGTATATAAATGAGCGATTTTTACCCGATAAAGCGATCGATCTAATCGATGAAGCTGGAGCCGCAAACGCGCTCTTACCCAAAAATAAGCGCAAGAAAACTATTACAGAGGAGCAGATCGAGTCAGTTGTCTCGGCGATAGCGCGCGTTCCAGTTAAGAGTGTTAGCGCCGGAGATGAAGAGCTTTTAAGAAATCTTGAGGGTAACTTAAAGAAACGGGTCTTTGGACAGGACAAGGCAGTAGAAGCGATCGCTCGCGCTATCAAACGTAGCCGAGCCAGCCTGCAATCGATGGCGAAGCCAGTAGGTAGCTTTCTATTCGCGGGTCCGACCGGGGTAGGTAAGACAGAGCTAGCGCGCGCGCTGGCGCTCGAGCTAGGGGTAAATTTTGCTCGATACGATATGAGTGAGTTTCACGACAAGCATCTAGTGTCCCGTTTTACTGGAGCTCCTCCGGGGTATGTCGGTTACGAAGAGGGCGGGCTCCTGGTTGATCAGGTTCGCAAGAATCCTCACGGTGTGATCCTCTTTGATGAGATCGAGAAGGCACATCCGGATGTCTTTAATATCTTCTTACAGATTATGGATGACGCGGCGATAACCGACTCTCAAGGACGCAAAGCGGATTTTAGAAACATTATCGTTATCTTCACAACCAACGCCGGTTCTGAAAAGGCGGCGGCCTTAGGGTTTGGAGGCGCTAGAAACAATGATTTCAGGGACACAGCGGTAAAATCGCTCTTTAAGCCTGAGTTTAGAAACCGTCTCGACGACACGATCTATTTTAGTGCGCTGCCGTTAGAGGTGATCGTGATGATCGTAAGTAAGTTTATCAAAGAGCTTGAGAGCCAGTTAAGTGAGCGCGCGATAACATTTGATGTAAGCCAAGAAGCTAAAGAGTGGCTGGCCAAGAAGGGATTTGATCCGGTCTTTGGAGCGAGGCCGATGGCTAGGTTGATTCAGAAAGAGTTAAAAGATCCCCTGGCTGATGAGATCCTCTTTGGAAAGCTCAAAAACGGCGGTAAGGTGAGGATCTCGGTGGATAAAGAGCAGCTAAGATTTGAGGTGGGGGTATAGGCCAAAGCAAAAATGTCACTAGATTCAGACATAATAGGTTTTATCAAAGAAGATGTTGTTAAACGGTTTATCCGCTACGCAAAGATTCATACAACATCAGACCCCAATTCTGATTCCAAGCCCAGCTCAAGTAATCAACACGATCTCTTAAAGCTTTTAGCGGCTGAGTTAAACGAGCTTGGGTTGCACGATGTGCGCCACGACCAAAATGGGTTCGTCTACGCGACACTCTTGCCTGCTAATAATACCATAGCTCCCCTATCTTCGGCGTTTGGTTTGATGGCCCACGTTGATACATCTCCTGATCAGGATGGTCAGGGTGTAAAGCCGCTCTTAAGAGAGAGCTATGATGGTGGTGAGCTCTCATTTCCGGATGATTCACAATTAACTTTATCGCCTAAAGACTCGCCTGAGCTTCTTCATTTTTTGGGTGATACGATCATTACAGCTTCAGGGAAAACACTCCTTGGAGCTGATGATAAAGCAGGCGTTGCTGAGATAGTGACAGCGGTCGCCGCCTTTAGAAAATTTCCTAAGCTTACTCACGGACGGATCGAGATCTGTTTTACAAGTGACGAAGAGGTTGGTCGGGGAGTTGAGGGGATCGATCAGAGTCGTTTGCCGCCGTATCTCTATACGATGGATGGGGGTTACCCGGGAACGCTTGAGAATGAGTGTTTTGATGCTATTAGTGTTAAGGTCGAGTTTCAGGGAATCGGAGTGCATCCGGGATACGCCTACGGAAAGATGGTCAACGCGATCTTGGCGGCTGCTAGCTTTGCTGCAGTCCTGCCTAAGTCTGAGAGGCCTGAAACAACAAGAGATCGTGAGGGATTTTTTCACCTTACTTCGATTGAGGGGACAAATGAATTCGCGATAGCTAGGTTGATACTAAGAGATTACGATCATCAAAAAAATGCCAAGCGTTTGGATCTAGTTAAAGAGATGGCTACCAAGGTAGAGCGCGAGTATCCAGGGCTTAAGATAGCAGTCACTCATACAAAGCAGTATGAGAATATGGGTGAGGTTTTAGCTCGTAATCCAGAGGTTGTTGAGCGCGCTAAGCGCGCCATTGAGGCTAGTGGCCTAAAGGTTAAAGAAAAGGCGATCCGCGGGGGCACCGATGGAAGTCGTCTCTGCGCGATGGGGTATCCAACTCCAAATATCTTCGCTGGTGGAATGCTCTTTCACTCAAGGCGTGAATGGATAGCGGTTTCAGCGTTTACTAAGGCGGTGGAGACTATACTACATCTGGTGTAACCCTGGGGATCCAAGCCCCAGTTGTCTAGTTCGCTTAAAGGGTTATCGCCATCAGTTTGAGAATCCCCGATCTGTGAGAGCCTGTCTCTTCAACAGGGCATAGCGGTGTTTTAGGTCACCTGCCGAGATAATTAATGAAGTATTTTTACCACAGAGGACGCAGAGGACACAGGGAAAACTCCGTAATTGCCAATAAAATGGCCTATTCTCTGTGTCCTCTGCGTCCTCTGTGGTGATAAAGATCTGCGACGCCCTGTCGCTGCAACAGGAGGCGAGGTATGAACGGCCCAAGTCAAGAAATCAATAGTCGAGATGCTGGCCGCTCTTTAGCGGAAGAGTATCTATTCACACGGGGTATACGGGAGAGAGAGAGCAGAAGGGCAAAGATTCCGAGACGACATATCGAGCCACCGCTAACAGAGCATCATGCGGTCTTGTCTCAAAGCGTGGTGTCATTTACTAGGATGGCGCGAAACTCGCTGAAGCTACTAGCCGGCGCGCGGATAGGCACCTTACCGCCTCGGATGCTTTATCGCTTAGCATCACTTGGAGAGAGCTATCGCGTGCGACAGAAAAGCGATCCAGTTTTGCTAGCTAAAGGAACAGAGAGAGGAGAATTGCTCATTATAGCCCCGAAGGAACAACGCGATCGCTTAAAACAGGTATTGCTAGTTGATAAGAGAACGCGAGTGGAGCTGGAGTCTGGTCAGCGCCGCTCCGAAGGAGAGTGGAGCTTCAAGATAGGTCGATGGCAGATCCCATTTAGCGCGCGAGTTGTCTTAATATATGGCGATGGGATGAAGTGGCAGATACCACTTCGTAGCCTGAAGATACGGCCTCACATTTAGGCGGGCCGTTATTCGGACCGCGGCGCACCCGCGCCGCATTTGGCAGATGTTAGATGTCGTGAGACGCATGTCATCTCACGTTAATTACACCCCCTTGCCCTCAAGCAAACTCCTAACTAGAGTTTGCTAGTGCACATAAATAACGCCGCGCCACTTCTAACTTATACCCCCCTGGGGCTTTACTGCCCACCCGCGGACGTGTATCTGGACCCGATTAAACCGGTAAAAAAGGCCCTAATTACGCATGCTCACGGAGATCACGCTAGGCCAGGCTCTGAGCGTTATTTAGCTCACCATATAACCGTCCCGCTTCTGCATCACCGATTGGGAACTCAAAGGTCACAGGTAGAAGGTATCGAGTACGGAGCGACTAAGACGATTAACGGCGTAAGATTTACCTTCTATCCCGCTGGTCACGTTCCTGGATCCGCCCAGATCTTAGTCGAGAACCACGGAGAGCGCTGGGTTTTTAGTGGTGACTACAAAGTTGAGTCCGACGGGCTTTCAACCCCGATTGAGCCGGTTTCGTGCCACACATTTATCTCAGAGTGCACCTTTGGATTACCGATCTTCTCGTGGCGCGCTCAAGCAAAAGTCTTCGCTGACATACACTCGTGGTGGGAAGAAAATCGCCAAGCAGGATACGCATCAGTTCTCTTAGCCTATTCTCTCGGGAAAGCGCAGCGGATCGTAAAGAATCTAGATCTTACAAAGGGGCCCGTCGTGCTTCATCCCAATATAACCGGAATAAATAAGGCGATAAATTTAGAGCTAGAGCTTTTAGATCTCACTAAAGAAAAAGATAAGACTAATTTGCGAGACGCGCTGCCCCTAGTTATAGCGCCCCCCGCTGTCTTAGGATCCCCATGGTTAAAACGTTTCGGCAAGGCAAGAACAGCGGCAGCGTCTGGCTGGATGACGATCTCTGGATTTAAGAGAAGAAGGGGAGTCGACACAGGTTTTGTTCTGTCAGACCATGCCGATTTTGAAGGTCTAAATAAGGTTATCTCGGCCACTGGAGCAAGAAAGATTTTACTGACACACGGCTATACCGCCCCTTTTGGGCGGTGGTTATCCGAGAAGCACAGCGGCCTAGATGTAAGCGAGTTGGGAGCTGAGTTTGGTGTAGGGTAGCTACTCACCGGATTTTTTGGATCGTTGCCGTAATATCATCGCTAATTTGTTAAGTAGTCACGACTTGGGAATGTAATCACCCGCAGCTCTAGACGAATACATCAAGTGAATTCGATAGCGAAGATACAAAATTCTCCTAATCAATACTATGAATCTCGATGAGCGATTAGGATTTAGCGATGAGGGATTCAGCTACGCGCCTCTTCAAACGCTCTATCTATCGCTTTTATCGACGCGCCTGACTCAACCTCTTAAGTTTCCGTAGATAATGTCGATCTACTAAGTGAGCAGGAGTCTATCTTTGGCCATTACCGCGGTGATTAAAGTATTGAGCATACGCGTCTTCGGGTTCGGCGATTCGCCTGATGGGGGGATGTGTTTGGCTCGCGCTCTAGGATTATCTCTTCTCCTTATAGCTTCGTTTATCTTGTCGATTTCGCGGCCATCATGGGCGCAAACATCTCTTATCGGTACAGGCGCGAACAACGATGAGATGGCGGGATATGCGATTAGTCAGAACGGTTCTTCGATAGTGATCGAATCAGTTGGTCAGATCGTTCCAACAGGAAAAGTGGGGCATCTCCTTGGTCGTTTCATCGGAGGTCAGGAGAGAGAGTTAATTAAAGTGCGTAAGATAAGACGCGACACTCTGCTTTTTGAGGCGACTGGTAAAAATGGCGAGAGGCTTATTAGGAGGGTCAGACTATCGAACGAGGTTGGACAGGTTTATTACTTACTCACAGGATTCAATATCAGCGGTGATGATTCTGATGATGTTGCGATTATTGATGTGACAGGAACCTTCTATCGATGGTCGATCATACAGGATCCGATGAAGGCATCAGCGAGAGAGATAAAATCATTTAGATTTGGACTCTCGGGAGACCGAGTTGAATGGCATCTATCACCGAATAGGGAGATCGTCTTCAGCTCAGTCAGGCAGACTATAAATAGCGGAAAGGTGCGAGCTCTATTGAGGAACAGCGCTACGAGGGAGATCAATGTTTTAAGATCTAGGTGGAAGCGGCCGATTGGATTGCTTATTCCTCTTCGATTGCGGGATAGTTTCAATCATGATCCGGGTATAGCGCTCTATTCCCCAGCAAAGAAAACCGTGTTGAGATTTGACGGACAAGGGGGGATTTGTAAATTACGCGATTCCTAAACAGCGATGTGAGGGATTCCAAGCGGTGACGAATATAGATTCTCAAGGGAGGGTTTCAGCGATTGAGGTTTGCTCTGATGGCTCTTATGTTTTAGCGCGTAGGAATGATAAGCAAGACGATAAGGATTTAGACGATGTAATTGAATCGGGGGCATTACCGGAAAAGCTTCAAAATCTGCGGCGTGGCGACATGACGACGATGCGCGACCAGGTAGGAGAGGCTCCAGTACCTATCGTCGCTCCAGGAAGTGACGGGTCTGATGTGTTGGCACCGTTGCCATCGGCACCCGCTCGACAAGTGACTCCTACGCCAACTAGGCCGGCCGATCAAACGCCGGCTGATTCGCCAACACCTGAAGCTACCCCGACAGAGACTCCGACCCCGACATCCACTCCTATCCCAACGCCATTTGTCTGCACGATAGATACGACGAAGACCTCGACCGGCTCGACGAATTCAGACCAATTCAAATTACCGCTTATCCCCGGGGGCTCCTATAACTTTAGAGTTTCATGGGGAGATGGAACTGAGAGTATCGTTACATCTTACGATGACGTAGACATTACTCATACCTACTCATCCCCGGGGGAGTACGCAGTCTCAGTGTATGGCCAGCTTCATGGTTTTAGATTTGATAACACAGGAGATCGGCTCAAGCTGCTCGATATTAGCCAGTGGGGTAATGGGTTTAGGTTCGCGAATACTAGCGCAATGGCGACCAAGTATCCGTTGAGCGCTTCTGAAGAGAAAATAGAAGTACTTTTGGCGCATGCTGGGTTTATCTGGGCGGGAACAGACACAACGCCGGCCAAGATAATAAAATTTGACCCCACTAATGTCAGCTATAGCGTGACCACGCTGGAAAGCGATGAAGGGCGGGTGTATGCGATGGTTACAGACGGCGCCTACATTTACGCGACGGATTGGGACGCGTCTAGTAGGATTATAAAAATTGACCCCACAACAGGAGCTAGAATAGGGGGATACGAAACAGGGGTTGGTAGTCTTTTCGCCATGACTTTTGATGGTGAATATATTTGGGCAGGTAGTAACTCAGGTTCTCCAAAGCTTGTGCGATTTAATCCTACTGATGCTTCGATAGTAGTTTATGATCTAAATGGAACGGATGGCAGCTGGTCGGTAGTATCAGTCGGTAATTTCATTTTTGGAGTGAACGGTTCAAAGCTATACAGATTTAATAAGACATCATCAGCGGTTGATACAGTCGCGATTGCTGGGGCGGCATCGGTAGAGGGGCTAGCCTATGATGGGGTCAGTCTATGGGTATCAACCGAAGAGACCCCAGCCAAGTTGCTTAAGTTTAACACGCAGACACTTTCATATGAGATATTCGCGATGCCAACTACGGCGAATAGCTCTGAAGGCATGATCTATGACGGTGAGTACCTCTGGGCTACCATAAAAAACGCCGAGGTCGCGTCACTTCTGAAGATTCCACCGAATGATCCTGGGTCGGCGACAATTGTGCCTCTGTCGACAGACTTTGCAAAGGTAAACGCGTTAGCGGTATCCGGTTCGACGATTTGGGGAGGAGAGCTTGGCTCTCCGGCGGCTCTCTATAAGATCTCCAAAGCCGCCTGGCCCTCTGACTCATTCTTTTACGGCTGCGCCAATATGACTGTATCCGCGGCAGACACCCCGGATATGACTGGGGTGACATCGATGCGGAACTCGTTTAGGGACTGCACGAGCTTTAATAGTGATATCGGGAACTGGGATGTCAGTGCCTCGACGGATTTCTCAGGAGCGTTTCAAGCCGCGGAAAGCTTTAACAACGGAGGAGCCCCACTAATAACTCTGTACGAGCCAGGTCCGTTCGGCGGAGTGGCGGCGGGGTCTAAGCTCTATGTATCATCGGGGATAGTTGATGGGGTTAGATATCCAGCGCTCAGCCAAGGAGCTTTTAATTTCGTTTCGTTCTATCATGGTCAATCCACGATCAGTGGAGTAAGAAGCCAGAGTGGGAAAATCTTACTAGGATATAATGCTGATTTTCCGAACCTTACTCGAGTAAGGCTATCGACAACCGGCGCACTACCTGGCGGTCTTGTTGCCGGCACTGATTATTGGGTCATACGTCAGCAATATTATAGCGATTCGGTTCGCTCGCCAGCCGGCCTTCTAGCGACCTCTCTGGCGAACGCAGAGAATGGTATCGCGATTAGCTATTCTTCAGTTGGCAGCGGAACTCATACAATTACCAGCGCTGAGGATGTGGGGTGGGCGCAGAGTTCGCCCCATACTCAATACTGGACAAAGGCGTACGATGATGGGACTACTATGCTACGTATCCCAACAGGATCGTGGGCGAACGTATGGTTCTACAGAAATAGAAATCCGGCCGACCGAGCAATTTATTACGTCGCGGGTAACGGGTCTTACGCGAATCGGCAGGGTGCTCTAGACGAGATAGAACGCGCGGATTTACCGGAATTTCTCTCCAGCAATTGTTTTCTCCTGGGAAAGGTGGCGCGTAAGCTAAGCGGATTTGAGGATTTCAAAGACTACGATGATAATATTATCATCGAACCACCGGTTCCTCAGAGAAGCGTGGCCTTAACAGGATCATATCCCGGATCAGACTCAATAAAAAACTGGGTAGTTGGCGGTGGCAGAAGCTTCCGGGCAATCTTCGCTGGAGCCGTGGCGTTTAATCGAGCACTACTATGGGACGTAAGTAATTCCAGATCTTTTAACTCGGCGTTTTCATCGGCATTGTCGTTTAATCAGAATCTGCGCTTTTGGGATGTTCGAAACTCAAGTGACTTCAGCTTGATGTTTTACAACGCGATTAGTTTCAATAACGGTGATGACGATAACATCGCAACGGCACCAATTGTATGGAACACAACTAACGGGATCAATTTTGCAAGCATGTTTAATAGCGCGTATGCGTTCAATCAAAATGTAGCTTCTTGGGATATGCGAAACGCGGAGGCGATTGATTCAATGTTCAATCGAGCTCGTATATTCAATAATGGCGATATAACTGACGCTGCCACAAAGCCGTTATCTTGGGATTTGCCGAAGGTCAAGACCGCCACCTATGTATTTTCTGAGCAAAATCCTTTTAATCAAGATATCGGTTCCTGGTTCTCCCCTCAGGGAAGCGATGTCATGCAGGTCCAAAATCTATACCAAGGCATTTGTACAAGGAGGCCGAGCAGTTTTAATAAAATTTATAATAACGGAGGGTCTCCCAATATTAATAATTGGAGGATTCCGAATGCCACTAATCTGGCGTTACTGTTCAGTCGATGCGCATTCTTTAACCAGCCAGTTGGAGACTGGGTTGTTAGTGCCGCGACCTCAATGGATTCGATGTTTTATTATGCCACGGCATTTAACCGGGATGTATCATCTTGGGACACAAGCGATGTAACGAATATGGCGAGCATGTTCATGGGTGCTTCGAGCTTTAACAATGGTGATGCTGGTGATAACTCGGCCAATCCCCTAACGTGGAATGTTGGAAACGTCACCTCGTTTAGTGGTATGTTCTCTAGCGCCACCTCCTTCAACCAAGACATCTCCACCTGGAACGTCTCCGCGGCTACGACCATGGCTAGCATGTTTAGCGGAGCTTCAAAGTTTAACTCATTCTTAGGCGCCTGGAACCCAGCATCTGTTACTACTTTCTCCGCGCTCTTTCAAAATGCCGCGGCGTTTAATAACGGTGACCCAGTTGGAGTATCTACTAAGTCACTAGCTTGGTCTAACACCGCCGCTGTAATCACTATGGCTTCTATGTTCTCGGGAGCAAGACGGTTCAATCAAAGCTTAAGCGCCTTTAACACCTCGAATGTAACTAGCCTCGCCAGTACCTTCGCGTCAGCTAACTCATTCAACCAGGACATCACCGGTTGGGATGTATCGAAAGTTACATCATTTAACGGAACATTTAATGGCGCCAGCTCCTTCAGGCGCGATCTTACAGCGTGGACTCCTACCGCTGGTACTGATTTCGCTAACATGTTCGCTAGCACAGATATAAATTCACCCGGCACGAGTGATAATTATGACAACCTCCTGCTACGTTTAGCGACCGTTACAACGCAAAATAGTAGGTCGTTAAGTGGCGGCTCCGCGCGCTACAGCTATACCGGTCTTGGAGACGCCACCGCTGGAACAGGCAGAGCGCATCTCACCGCGGCGACAAGCGCGTCTCCAACACCTGGACACGCATGGACGATAGCTGACGGTGGGACAGCAAATTGTACCTTCTCAAGCTCAAGCGGGCTCCTGGTGACATACACAGGAGATAGGCCAACCTACAGTCAGATAGTCTTTAAAACTAGTGGAACCCTGCCGACAGGAATATCGGCCGGAACAACTTATTGGACTGTGCGGGTATCAGCCACAACAGCAAGGCTAGCCACGTCTTTAGCCAGCGCGCAATCTAATACAGTTATCGCGTATACCGATTCCGGAAGCGGCACTCATGCGCTGATGAATTTAGGTCACGTATTCACTGCGAGTAACTCAAGTGGTACCTTGCTTCTTACTTTAACAACGGGAGGAGAGTTGAATTTCTCCGGCAGAAAAGCGCGTTTTACATCAACCAGTACCTTACCAACAGGGATAACCGCTGGGGTCGATTACTGGCTTAATCGAGTGTCCGCTACAACGTATCGTGTGACGTCGAATGTGGTCGATGCGAACCTAGGGACGAATACTGTTGCTTTCACTGACTCCGGAAGCGGGACGCATGAGCTTATCTTGCAGTAGGAGTAACTAAAAGGACGCAACTTCCCACCGCCCCGGTCGAACATATCTCAAGCTTTAAAAAAAGCGGGGTTGAGGTAGCCTAAGAGGGCGCTCTAGCTAGCTTATCGGCTCCACCTCGCGAGAGCTAATAACCCGACTTAATCTAGGTCATACCTCAGGAAGGCCGGCAAAACCCCTCCCTACTGCGAAAGCGGATCTTGAGCTGCTCTTCGAGTTTTCGAGATGGGAAAAAATCCTCAATGTATCACAGTGGATACACTTCCGACCTTCGCTAAA
>JBIKWQ010000045.1:0-28067 GCA_044356215.1 Bdellovibrionota bacterium
CTTTGGCTTTTGAATTTTCGGTGCTCACCCTGACGGTGCCAGGGTTGCGCTCCGAAAAATTCAAAAATCCTGCGTGCTTTTGAGCATCTGCACCATTTTCATCCTCCTTAACTGCTCTTTTTAGGTTAAATTTACTTTCGTCTCTATTAATTTTCGCCCCTCTACTGCTTAAACCTAAAAGAGGTTAAATAGGAACCACTATTGATCCCGCGAGACTTGCGTGTTCAAGCCGCGCGAATCCACACTGATATGCCCTCTCAAGATGCCTCAAGGCAGCGTTATCCGTCGCCGCACCGGACCAAGCGCACTTACCGCCGGACATAACTAAGAGCCTAGAACAACACCTAAGAGCTAATGAGATATCGTGTGTGACTAAAATATAAGAGAGACCCAATTGATCCCGACAGAATTTTAGCACTCGCTCAACCTGAGCCCTTCCGCTCGGATCAAGATTCGCGGTCGGCTCGTCTAGCAGCAAAAGCTTAACCCCTTGAGCTACCGCACCAGCTATTATCACCCGCTGCAGTTCCCCTCCACTAAGCTCTGGAAGGAGTCGTGGACCCAAATCACCTATTAAATGAGCTACCTCACTAGCGGCATTTTTATCACCCAACCCACTTAACTCGAGGTACTCTGAAACTGTGAACCCTGGAAGAAACTCCATCCTCTGCGGCACCAAGCTCACTAATCTAGCTAGCGACTCTACAGGCTCACTTTTCACTTCATGGTTTAATATCTTAGACGATCCAGAGTAATCTCTGTATAACCCGCAAAGAATCCTAAGTAGCGTTGTCTTGCCAGCTCCGTTCGGACCGACAACCGAGAGGCACTCCCCGGAAGATAAAGATAGACTGAGATCTGACAGGAGAGCTTTACGGCGTAAAGAAAGAGAGAGTCCCTTTAGCTCTATTATATTCTGAGGTGTTTTGACTGATTCGCTCATGAGAAATGGTGCTAAGCTGAATATTTTTTAGGCTGCAAGGATAACGGCGACTCCCTAGTCGCACAAGACCCTAGCTAAGTCTTCTAGTAACTGCACATACCTTGGCCCCGGAATACTGGCGTAGTCTGCCGCCAAAACTAAAACATCTCCTCGCGCCACAGCCGGCAGATTGGGAAACTGATTCCAGAACTCACGGTGACGTGATAGATCGCCGCTATCATCGACGTTAACGATATCAATTATGAAATCCGGCGAGAGCTTAAGCAGCCCCTCAGTAGAGATAGTTGGAATAGCCGCGGTGCTTCCCTGATACATATTCGTGGCCCCAATAACTTTCAGTATATCACTATAGAAACCGTCTGAGCCTGAGATATAGAGCCCAGTATTTTCGCTCCCCTCGCGGGTTCTGCCGACTACCACCAAAACCCGTTTATCTGCCGGCTGTGTCGTGGAGCCGCACAACCTCCTGAAACGATCCTCTCGCTTATTTAGCTCCGCTAAACGCGCTTTCGCTTTTGCCTCCAAGTCGCACCGCCTCGCGACTTCTAAATAGCTCTCTTTAATTCCACTAAGCGATGTGTGGTCAAGCAGCACCGTCTCGATCCCAAAACGCTTCAAGGGTCTTACCACCTCCTGCCCCTCCTTAAGCGCGAAGACTATAGTGGGCCGCTTAGTGATTATCTGCTCCAGATTTAAATCTAGATAACCACCTACTCGCGGAATGTCATTAGCTTTTGTCGGGTATCGACAGAACCGTGTCGCGCCAACTATTCGGTCTTCTAAACCTAGATCGAAGAGAAGCTCGGTTACACTCGGAGCTAAAGAGACTACAGAGCCACACCTATCGAGCCCGTAGGCGACGTCCTGAAACAGGAGCATCGCGAATATCGCCGTTGCCGAGCAAAAACTAGCGTAAGCGAGGTTTTGCATCGTCTTCCTAGCTCTACAGATCAACCTTTACCCCTCCATAAGCTGCAGCGCCCATCGTTCCGTATCCTAGCACCTCTTGGTACTCTTGATCAAAGAGGTTATCGATCCGGCTGAAGATCTCTACTGTATTATTTAATTTGTAAGATGCCGCGATGTCCACCAAGCCATATCCGCCAAGAGAGATACGCGCGGGAGGATAGGCATTAAAGTCGTTATCAAACCTTGAGCTGTAGACACGCCACTGTAGCTGCGTTCTGAAACGCTCAGTTGGTTTATACACAAGAGTTAATGAGTTCTTGTTTCGTGGCCGCCGCAAGAGCGCCTCTCCAGTCGAATCGTTCTGTGAATCGGTGTATGTGTAGGCCAAACGGAGAGATACTGAATTAGAGAGATCACAATTTGATCCCACCTCGATACCCTGAGTGGTTGCTTGGCTTATGTTCTCGAGGATAAAGGTGGATGGATTAAATGTTATTAACTCATCGTAGCTACTTCTAAAAAATGTAAGCGAGCCGCTTAAGCTATCAGTTATCTCTTGGTCTACTCCTACATCCCATCCCGTTACGGTTTCAGCTTTTAGATCGCGGTTTCCATAGCTTGAGTAGAGCTGCACAAGAGACGGCGCCTTAAAGCCTGTTCCTACCGAACCACGAAGCTTGGTTGAATCTGAGACATGCAGCGCTGGCGCCACTTTGAATGTCGTACGCCCGCCGAAGATCGAGTGATTGTCGTGACGAACTCCAGCGTCGATATAGGCCCGCTCGTTGTAAGAAGCGCGCGACTCCAAGTAAAAGCTGTTAGTGCGAGCCCCCGAGCCGTAGAAATTATCCTCGAACGGCCCAAAGGCACCATCAGAGCGGTAGCTCGAACTAGCTCGCTCGCCCTGAGTCTCTGCGCCGATTACTGAATTAAAAATTTTGCTAGGTTCCCATTTAGCGCGCGAACCAACTGTGACTATATCTCCGTGATAATTTGAATCGAGAGTCTCGATAGATTTAGCGTCAGGTGAATTAACATCATCTAGCGAGTGCCGTGTGTAAGCGATGTAAGCTGAAGGCGTGAGTGTATTATTAAGATACTTAGCGCTGATATCTCCACGGGTGAAGAACTCTTCGTTACGGATCCAACGATTCGGATCATCAAAGCCAGCTCCTCCGCCGTTATCTAAATTAGAATGAGACTTAGTATAGCGAAGAGTGTTTGTTGCCTCATAGCCCTTTAACGGCTCAAAGCGGATTCGATTTGAGAACGAGGTGTTTTGATAGTCATCCTGCTCTTTGTTTCCGTAACGAGCGTCGGCTGAAGAGATGCCGCCGATATCTTGGCGTGTAATACCTGTGGAGACATCAAACTTATCTCCACCGTAAGAGACGTTACCTAACTGAGTAAACGAATTGTACGAACCTGCTTCAGAGCTAACGTTAGCTTTTACACCCTTACTAGCTTTCTTTGAGATCAGATTAATCACTCCACCCATCGCATCAGAGCCGTATACTGTACTCTGCGGGCCACGCACGACCTCGATGCGCTCGATGTTTTCCAAGGTCAGATTGGCCAAATTAAACGAACGATTCGCTGTGGCTGGATTGTTGAGTTCAATTCCATCTAGAAGTACTAAGGTGTGATCACTATTACCTCCGCGGAGAAACACACCCGCATTTCCACCATTTCCACCACTCTGAACAACATCAACTCCGGGAACCTGCTTAATCGCATTGAGTGCGTTCCTGTATTGCCCGTCTTTTAAATCTTGATTCGTTAAAACAGAGACCGAACTTCCTGAGTTCTCTAGCTCGCTCTCAAGCATGGTGCCGGTAACAACAACGACCTGCTTAGCTTCTTTGGTTGTATCAGTAAGATCTTGAGACAACGCCACGCTGGGTAGCGTTATAGCTGAAGCGAGCGTGACGAGACGGAGTGTGCGATTTAGACGCGACATAGATGGACCCCTTTTAGGCCTCATAGAGCCAACCGCAGGCGCAGACGGAGCTGTACCCGTGGGGACACATGAGGGAACAAGTAGTTGTGTGTACTAATATTTTTACCGCATCCCCAATCCACGAGGGCTACGATCGAACTAGCTCTGAACCAAAACTGCTCAAAGCTACCAACACGAGAAGGTCTTCTGGCTCCCGGCGACTACCTTTTATTAAGCGCCTCCTTCCCATGCTGACGTTAACTCAAACACAGTGGAGTGATCGCGCCTAAATCTGCTGCTAATTTTAGCGGCAACGAAGTTAGCGACTCGGATACAGCGGCGGGACCGCGACGGAATTTCACCGTTCTTCCCTGGCGCTCGTGTCGAGGTAACGAGTAACAGGGTGAGGGGGATGTGTCAATTAAGGAAGTGTGGCTGCAGGGAGTAGCATTTCTTTATCACCACAGAGGACGCAGAGGACACAGAGAACGGCCATTTTATGGGCAATTATGGGGTTTTCTCTGTGTCCTCTGCGTCCTCTGTAGTAAAATATTTCACTAATTATCCCAGCTGCTTACCATAAACTCTGCGACTCCTTGGTCATGACGAAATCGGCATACCCCCCCCCCCCCCCATCCTGAAAAAACTAGCATCCTTTATATTTCCGTGGTATAAGTAAAGGATGCTAACACGTGAAATTAACTTACCTAAATTACACAGTTTTTTTCTGTTCGGTGCTCGTCAAACCGGTAAAACAACGCTTCTAAACGAGGTTTTTGAGCCAATTTCTACTAAGACCTACAACCTGCTTCGTGGAGAGGATTACACCCGGTTGATCGTTAATTCTTCGCTCTTTAGAGAGGAGGTCCTGGCTCTTCCGGATTCAGTTTCTCACGTTATTGTCGATGAGGTTCAGCGTGTGCCTGAACTACTGAATGAGATTCATGACCTTTTGAATCAAAACTGCCCAAAAAAATTCATCATCACTGGATCAAACGCGAG
Organism: Bdellovibrionota bacterium; assembly: GCA_044356215.1. Taxonomy (GTDB): domain Bacteria; phylum Bdellovibrionota_C; class UBA2361; order UBA2361; family OMII01; genus OMII01. The sequence continues at coordinate 4,794 of JBIKWQ010000045.1, forward strand.
GAAACTCAAGCGAAACAGAGCTAATTTGCTTGCTGGTCGCGCCCTAAACTATCGGCTATTTCCCCTCTCCTATTTTGAGCTCAGCAGTGAGTTCAAACTAGACACAGCGCTGGCGTTCGGCACCTTGCCACATATTCATATCACTAAGGACGTATCTGAAAAGGCCAGGCTACTTAGAAGCTATTTGGAGGTATATCTTCACGAAGAGATAGAAGCGGAAGCCCTATCAAGAAACATAGGCGGCTTCATAAGATTTCTAGCGGTTGCCGCGCAAACTAATACCGAGATATGCAATTTCGCGAATATCAGCCGAGATGTGCAGCTCAATCCTGTTACCGTAAAGGAGTATTTCAAAATAATCGAAGATACCTTAATCGGATCTTTCTTGCTTCCGTTCAGTCATTCGATCAGAAAGAAGCACAAGACCAGCCCTAAGTTTTACTTCTTTGACACTGGAGTCGTCAGAGCGGCGGAACAAAAACTGCGAGCACCGCTCGTTTCCGGCAGCTTTGAATACGGAAAATACTTCGAATCATGGTTTATCAACGAAGTAATTAAGATCAACCATTATAGGGAGAAAGATTGGCACCTTTCGTTTTTGAGAACTGCTAACGATGTAGAGCTCGATCTGATTATCGAGACTCCTCACGGAGAGGTGATCGGAATTGAGATCAAGAGCAAAACAGCCCCGAGTGAGGTCGATTTCTCATCGGCTTTTTCCGCCCTTAAAAGATTGGTACCCAAGGCGCGCTGTGTCTGCGTCTGCACAGGATCTTCCGCCAGGAAAGTGGGAAGCTACGAAGTCCTTCCCTATGATCTTATGCTGAAAGAGCTTGCCGCGATTTAGGGAAGAACCGCAAAACCTCGCAACCTACCTCTCGCCCTTACGGGTATGCGCAAAGAGCTCTTTGCTGACCACAGGGTTACTGATGTGCCAGATACACCCATCTATGAAGTAGTGATGGATGTTAATACAAGCCGCTATCGCGAGCCAAAAACTATTCGTCCCATTTGTCGACCATTGAGCTATCTTAGGTATTACGGCGAAGATTAAAGCGCTCGTTAGAATTAATGCCACGGAATATCCGAGCATAACGCGCCAGTTCTTCGCCTCTGATGTATCCTCGTAACCGTGAGCTCTGTTCAACTCTACCCTTAGTGGGAACGGTAGATATTGCAAGGCGTGAAATATCTGGACCCAGAAAAGGGACTGCGGAAATACATATAGGAAAGCGTACCAGGTGTGTAATGCCAGATACGGGGTCACAACACGCATCGGCACTGGACGTCCGAGCCTTTTACCCATACGCCAGAAGCAGAGCAAGCCGCCAAAAAGCGAAACAGCAGCGCCACAGTTTAGAATTACGTCGATTACTCGAACATAACTGGAATATTCCGCTGCCGGTGGCCACAAGATCTTGGCTCCCCAAACAACATGCCAAAACGCCATGAATCTGAGGAATCTCCTCAATACAACCCGCTCATCTGGTTCGAATCGAACTCCCTCTAATGCAGCGAAGGTACTCGTTACTCCCCACGCTTGTCCGGTGTAGTGCAGGGCTAGATACAACGTCGCTACTATGGTTAAAAGATCCAGTGGGGCCGTTACTCCGTCGTAGCTGCGGCATATGATCACCGCGGCCACAGAATAAGCTAGAAGGATGCCGGGAAGATAAAAGGATGCCCAGGGATACTTCGCGGCGTAGGCGCGAGACGAATAGAGCAGCCGGTACGAGGCCATGAAGTGAGTTCCGTTTAGCAAGACGGTCAAAACGAGAAAGTTTTGCAGTAGGAGATCGGTCGAGCCTAGTAATCCGAATAGACTTAGAGCCCCAAGAACCAGTATCGACAACCCTCCCGCTAGCCAGATGTCGGATTTAGAGTTAATGATGTTCCGGTTGGAATAAGTTGAGGTCGCTTTCACGCTCATGCGGATTATCTTCCTTGTATCTTTAGTTTTGATTCCAACTTGAAGCCTAACCTAAAATCTCGGCCAGGTCATCGGCCCCGATAATCTTATCATCGTCCGGCAACATCCACGCACCAGGACCAAGCTCTCGACTTGATAGGTATTCGAGTACCTGATCTATGGCGTCATTCACTTGAGGCGGCTCAACTATCCCAAGTCGCTGAAAGGCACGCCCCTCGTACTTGCAGAGATACTCGATGAGCTGCATCCATCCGATCGCTTTAGTTTGAGCGCCTCCCGAAGTGCTCAGAGTCAGCGAGTGCCTCACATGACTCCCATCTACCGTAGCCACGACTACGGGACAATCTGCGGTAATGAATCCCACCAGATCATTTATCGCCATATCCCCAAGTTGGTTACCTATACACTGATAAATGAATCGCTCACGGAATTTAATCGCTTTCCCAGCAGACGCTGTGTAGTGAGCTTTTGCACGGTAAAAGAGCTCCTCATCCTCGGGCCCATACACGACCGCGGCATGCCCTTTCCCCTTTGCTATGTGTAGATTGCTCTTTTCATTCGTGAATCTTAGATGCGCAGCACGACTAATTATTCCGGCTATGTTTTTCTCAGCTACTACATCACGGTTCACTATCTCGACCGTCTGTACTGTACCCTCGGCACCCAGCCAATAGGCCTTACCGCTCGCCTCAAAAAGAACCGTTGCTGGGATGAACAATCGTCTCCCGGAGTGACCAAAAGCCTCGCTCAGCACGTGAAGATAAGTCACCGTTTCATTCAAGGGATCCACCGGCGAAAGAAGAGCAAAAAGCGCTGAGGTATCCAGAATCAAAATCGGTTCATCATCGCGCGGAAGTACTTCCCGAGCCTCGGCTTCCCTTTTTTTCTGGGCTCTATCCCTGAGCTGAGCTTCCTGCCGTTCCTTCTGCTCTCTCTGCTCCTGAGCCCTCTGCTCAGCGTCTCCTGCGCTCTCGATGAGGCGCCGTTGATACTCTGAATGCTTAGAGAGCGCCTGTTCAAATTTATACCACTCTCTTTTCTCTGGTGTGACAGATATATTTATCGCCGCCGAATCATGAATAATCCGCTCTATTTCTCCCTTGCTGTTAACCTCAAGCTTAAAGCCACTCTCCCCCATTTTTTCGGTGGCATCTCTAATCCTAAAATCGGCAACTGCTCGGCGGCAGTGGTCATATAGCTCTTCAAAAATCCTTTCTTTTTCTTTAAATTGTTTCGGTGATAAGTAGAAAGCCGCCCTTGGTTCTTCCTTTGGAATAACCAAACAGCGACCATCACCTACATCCCATTCAAGGATCAAGTTTCTAAAAGAGTCTTGCAGTTCCGAAAACCAATCAGGTTGAGCCGCTCTGGAACTAGCGGTCGAAGAACCTGATTCGCCCTTATCTGCCCGCTTCCTTAACTCGTCTTTGATAATCCGCTTGGTGTTAGTGTCTTCGAGCCGATGAACTATGCGCCTTAAGAATTTCTCATGCTCCCTCTTGCCAACCTCAGGCTTTCCGCTTGGCCGTAATAGTGTAGCTACATAGCCAGAGACTTCGTTTTGAGCTAAACAGATCGATCCGATCAACACACATAGCTTAGAATCGCTCAAAAAAATATCTGTTATCTGCTCTCGTAAGTAGGGGCTCCCGTGATAAAACTCGCTAAGTCTTTGCGTCAGCCCCTCTAAAAAATCTTCGCTCGGATTAGGATAGTTTGCGAGATATTTGGTGCTTGAAAGAGCGTGTGTTTCGGCAAGTCGTGTCAGATTCTCTGGGGAGTATACAACTTCAACTAATTCCTTGATTGCAGGATCGCCACAGCTTTCAAGTGCTTTACCTCTATAGTCCAGTAACTCATACGTTTTCATAAGCTCTAGGCACGCGGCCTTCGCCGACTGCAACTCAGCTCTTACACCGGCTTTTTCCAGTCTTTGTATTAAATCCGCGGCGTTTGATAGGAGCGGAGGAATTTGATGTGTACTGTGAAACTCTTTTAGCCGCTGCAATTTCGCTATAGCCGCCGCATTGGCTCTTTCCTCCTCCGCGATTTTGATCCGATTATCAAGTTGCCGCTCAAGCTCGGCTTGCTCCTTGGCTTTCTCCTCCTGATTTTTCCAGACTGAAACCGCCTTATCGACGGCTCCATCTACAAACTCTATTATCTGAGGGCGGTTCTTAATCTCAAAGAACTTCTCGCCATTTAGACTCGGGACAAACTCTGGACCTAGCGCATTTATATCGCATAGCAAATTCAAAATGCTTTTGTATGCCACTCGAACGATGCCAGAGGCCTCGGGCGATAAGGGAGCCGACAGCTTTTGGTTTCTAATCAGCAACGACAGAGACTCTATCTTCAAGCATTTAGTAAACTGAGCCTGCAAATTTTCTGCAAAAAGCCGAACAGTTTTTTGACTTTCTAACGAAAGTGCTCTAAACAATTGCATATCAGGGAGCTCATTGTTTGACGACAAAAGTGAGCTTTGCTTTGACTTCGTAGAGTAAGAGCTGTCAAGCACCATGCGAATAAACGACTCGATTTGGTGCTCTTGGCCCTGAGGCGAATTTAGCTTCGATGCAATTTTAGTGAAGTGCTCGGGGGCTAAGGTCACATAGAACACCAAAGCGAGCTCAGCGAAGACCATTCCATTCATTGATCTCTTTTGCTTGGCAGAACTAAGATCACCGTCAGCCTGATTAGCTTGCATATAAAGCTGATAGCCATACAAGGCTAGTATTAGAATAGGATTGCCAAGAGCCCGATTAAGCCGTCTATGCACTACATCAAATTCACCCTGCGTTGCTTCTTTAATCTTAGAACTGGATACGAGTTGATTAGCCCATTGACTAAAATCATCATGCTTACCTTGAAAAAAAATCTTTACGAGTTCAACGCGCATGATATCGGCCATGCTCAATCGAATGTTCGTGAGCTCCACCCAACTCTCCGCTTCCTCAGCTTTATTTGACTCGAGCGTTTTCGCTGATAGATGCCACGTTGTAACTTGGACTTTATCTTCCAAGTCAATCCTATACTGCTCGTCGAGCGCGACCCATAAAACTGGAAGCAATTCACGGAGCTGGCGGTCTAATACTAGATGCAGTTCGGTGAAGCTGATTTGTTCAGCTCGATTCTCTTCTTGTTGCCCCGTGTTTTTGGTAAGCTTTTTTGAAATCATGAAAGTTCTTACAGAGCCTCTTCTCCAGCAATCAGAAATTGTTCTTTAGTAGAGTCAAAAGCGAGCGAATAAATACCTGCAACTAAAACCGTGACAAAGAATTGGTAGCAAATAACCCTAAAGATATCACGAAGCCCAGTTCTTATTCTATTTAGCCTGAAGCATTTTTTCTCCCTCGACAGATAAGCGGTTAGCCCACCAATCAAAGAATTCTTAAAGGGTTTTATGCGAGCGCCTAAGTTATTATATTTGCTAGTTTTCACGGCACTTTCGGCGGTCCTAACGACCGGTTGTACCAAAGATAACAACGGTGACGACAGCTCCCCAGACACAGATCCAACCGTTGAGGAACAGGACAAGAGCGAGGGCTTTCGCACTCAGTGCGGAACTGTTCAAGGGGGCAAGCTCTATAATCCAGTTGATCCAAAAGATGGCGATCGGGCCACAGTCAGAATAGTAGGTCCAAATCTAATAGCGATCAAACGCAACAAGCGAATTGAGGAGTTTGTGAAGCTCCACGGAATGGACGTTCCTGGAACTATGGAACAGAGAAATGGCGCTGAGGCTCTGATGGAGAATCTTAGCGAGCAGGGAGAGGTTTATTTCTATCAGGTTGATAAGACCTGCACCACAACGCTCGACGATGGTCAGATAGGTGTTGTCGGGCAGATATTCTCCGCTAACGGCGAGAACTTCTCTGAAAAATTAATCAGAGCTGGCTTCGCCGATGTCGGCACAGATGTCTGTGATGGAGAGCTTATCGGACCGTGCTATAGGGCACTTCTTGAGGACTCAATCACGCCGACTCCAACTCCGACTCCATTCCCTGAGTTTCAAGGACCGAGCACCCCGGCTGGATTTATCTTATGGAAGCCGGTATCTGACAGTGACGGACGTTTAGCGGTTCACTCTGTGCCTTACGGAACGACTGTCGTAGTCGATGGAGAAACTGGGCGCAACGCGGGACCTGGAAACGGATACGGAAGTTTAGCCCGATTCAGAAAGAACGGTTGCGGATACGGACGTAATGTTAAGATTGAGCTAGTCATGAACGACGGAAGTAACTTCATGTTCGGTGACCAACCGTTCGCGGTAATCCCGGATGGATGCAGTCGCTGGGTGATCGATACAAAAGGCAAGGCCAAGCCAAATAAGAAATGAGGTAACGCGGATACTCACTAAACGACTTCGTGTCTGACCCTACAAGTCACATAGAATAAAGCTCCGATAGCCAGAATAAAATGTATCGGCGCCCCAAGCGGCGGATTTACAGCTAATTGCGACAGTACTACTGAGAGCCCCCAGAAGGCCCAATCAGATCTTTTGTCGGGCCTAAAGAGATACAACGCCGCACAAGCTGGAACACCTAGATCATAGAAATTAACTTGCGGAACGAAAACTATCGCCGCTGTTAGAGTGAGCGCGAGGATCAGATCTCCATACCTCCTTGGATTAAGCGCCAGAGCCTTCGCGGCTTTCGCTCCTAAGATAAGATAAGAGACCGATAGAGCGGCGCAATACGCCACGGCATACGACCACCAGGGCGTATTAGCTCCAGTGATCAACTCCTGCTTAAGACCGAGAGCTTCGCGATGAAAACGATAAACCTGGGCCCAGAGGTTTGGCATCTGATGAGAGTTTGTCTCAAGATTCATGCCGCCAAACCACGCCGCGAAGGCGCTCCATTTAGAGAACCAATCTTCTCCGAGAGTGGTGACCCCAAGTTCCCACCAAAATAGAGCTACTAATACAAACGCGGCAAGAGTTAGCCAGCGACCCGCTAAAATAGGCGCCATTAAGGCGCAGAGCGCGTAGTAAGGCTTGCACAACCAAGCTCCGATAGTCACACCGAGTAAGATATCCGCGGCTACTCCCCTCCTTGTGAGGAGCCAGAAACAAAGCGCGATTAAAAGAGCGCTAATTGGTAGAAACTGGCCGCCTATTACACCTCTTAGTATCGGGCTAAAGATCATCAATGGAACAAATACCATCCACGACTTCCAGGTTATACGCCGATTAAGCGACACCAAGATCGCCACCGCCGTGTAGATCGCGAGCACACTTACCCCAGTCCAAATCCAGCGAGCTACTATCGGGTGAAGCGACGCTAAGGGCCGGAGTATATAAGCGAGGTAAGGCGGATACGCCGCCGGCAGAACCTGATCATTTAGCGATGGCCAGGCCTCGTTCTGGATCGTACGTTGAAGTTCGACGTCGTAGAGCTTTGTGGCGTCCCCACTCTTGGCTATCACCGCCAGAGACCAGAAAGCCGGAAAATCACCGCGCGTTACCGCGCTTGTCCGGCGGGTATCCAGAACGCCCATGACTATAACCGTGGCTATCCCACTGATTAATAAAGCGCATAGGGCGCGCTTATAGAAAAACGGGTCTAAAAGAAGCGCCAGGATTACACGTGGTCTAAAGATCATACATCTCAAGACCTGATCGTAGCAACGCGGTGTGGCTATGTGTCAAGGGAGGCATTTTCAGAGGGCGATTCGGAACAAACCTAGGGCGTCGCAGTGTTTTTGGTAAGCTGCTGAGACAATTAGTAAAATATTTTTTACCACAGAGGACGCAGAGGACACAGAGAAAACCCCATAATTGCCCATAAAATGGCCGTTCTCTGTGTCCTCTGCGTCCTCTGTGGTGATAAAGAACTGCGACGCCCTAGAACAAACCAAAGCTCTTAGCTTCAAAAAACCTTGTGTGCTATAATCTTCCAGTTGAAATTCGCCAGGTTTAGAAACGGCAAAGATTATGAACAACGAATCAAAACAGAAGATAGAGGCGCCAGTTAAAGGCGGAATGCCTAACAGTCATAAATATCGCGCGTATGAGAAGACCTTTAGCGTCGAGCTCCCCGATAGAACCTGGCCTAACAAAACCTTAACCAGCGCTCCTACCTGGTGCAGTGTCGATCTTAGAGACGGCAATCAAGCTCTGATAAGGCCGATGGATGTGCACCAAAAACTGCTTTTTTTCGATCTGCTGGTTAAACTCGGATTCAAGGAGATCGAGATCGGATTTCCATCCGCTTCAGAGACCGAGTTTCAGTTTAATAGAGAGCTCGTCGAGAGAGGTAAGATCCCAGGCGATGTAATCCCACAAGTTTTAGTGCAGGCCCGTGAGCACCTGATCGAGCGAACCTTTGAGAGCATCGAGGGCTACAAGCAAGCTATCGTCCACCTCTATAATTCAACATCGGTTCTGCAACGCCGAGTTGTTTTTGGACTACCTCCAGAGCGTATCTTGGAGATGGCTGTCCAAGGTACACGAATGATCAAGGAGCGCGCTGAGAAGACCGTTACCAGAGTCTCATTTGAGTACTCACCCGAGAGCTTCACAGGAACTGAAAGGGATATCGCTCTTGATGTATGCGCCGCCGTTATCAACGAATGGCAACCGACCCCTGACAACAAGATGATTGTCAATCTGCCGGCGACCGTTGAGATGTCGACACCAAACGTCTACGCGGACCTGATTGAGTGGTTTTCACGGCACCTTCCGCGTAGAGACTCGGTCGTTTTAAGTTTGCACACACACAACGACCGTGGCACTGGGATCGCCGCTACAGAGCTAGCCCTTTTAGCTGGCGGAGATCGCGTCGAGGGAACCCTTTTCGGTAATGGCGAGAGAACGGGTAACGTTGATATCGTCACTCTAGGTTTAAATCTCTTCACTCAGGGGGTCGACCCTGGGTTAGATCTCAGAGATCTTCCAGCTATCGTTGAGCTTTATGAAGCGTGCACTGGGATGACGATACATCCGCGCCATCCATACGCTGGAGAGCTTGTTTTCACCGCCTTCTCCGGTTCTCATCAGGACGCCATTCGTAAAGGCATACACGCTCACGGGAGATCAGAATCTAAACTTTGGGAGGTCCCGTATGTGCCGATTGATCCGATAGATATCGGACGTGAGTTTGAGGGTATTATTCGAATTAACAGCCAATCGGGTAAAGGTGGCGTGGCGTTTATTATGGAGCGTGAGTTCGGTTGTCACCTGCCAAAAGCGATGCACCCTGAATTTAGCCGAGTAATTCAGAGAGTGACGGACGACAACGGAAACGAGATCTCTCCCGAGCGCATATGGGAGATCTTCGCTGATACCTATCTTAGGTCAAAAGTGCCGTTTAATTTGATTAGCTTCACATCACTCGCGGTTGAGAATGGACACGATGCCTTTCAGGGATCGCTTAAAGTGAACTTTAATGGCTCCGAGCGTGATTTAATTGGGTGGGGAAACGGACCGATCGACGCGTGTCGCAACGCGCTTTTAAGATCTGGATGCGCTCCTTTTAGGATCGCGAGTTATTCAGAGCACGCGCGAAGCGCAGGCTCTGACGCCGAAGCCGTGGCGTTTATTCAGATCGAGACCAGCGAAAGCGCGGTTTTCTGGGGAGTCGGGATCCATCCTAATATAGAGCTAGCCTCGATTAAGGCGATTATTAGCGCTGTAAATCGGGCTGTTGCAGGAGCCGACTGATTAGGACAGATGCGAACTGAGTATGGGTGACTATTCTGGACTCTGAGAATTGCAGGGCGTCGCAGTGTTTTTGGTAAGCTGCTGGGATAATTAGCAAAATATTTTTTACCACAGAGGACGCAGAGGGCACAGAGAAAACCCCATAATTGCCCAAAAAATGGCCGTTCTCTGTGTCCTCTGCGTCCTCTGTGGTGATAAAGAAGTGCGACGCCCTCTGAGAATTGATTAGCTCGGCGGATTTCGGTGATAATGCGGGGATGAGCGGCAATATTCACAACTCTTCCGGCGACGCGCGCCGGACTGATCATAGTAGGCAGTCTCAGGATATACCCTGCGCGCGAATCTTCACGAATATAATTGGGAGTTTTTTTGAAGAACTGCTGCGAGATATATATGAGCTGCCTTCTAAACTTTTTTATAAAAAGGGAGAACTGCGAGATCTAATTGAAGATATTACGAAGCTTCTATCTGAAGCCTCTAAAAGAACAAACCTCGAAAACCTGTGCGAGCAAGGGGAAAGCATTCTTAGCGATGTTTACGAAATTAGAAAGGCGCTCTCAAGTGACAACGGTGATCATGGCAGCGATTTCTGTGCTCATTCATATGGGAATTGCTCGAGGCTTCTTCAAATGTTCAAAGCGGGTTCCTTTCAACCTTTAGGTGTCGTTAAGAGTGATTTAGCCGATTTTTTTGATTCGGCTTTTAACCCTTCTGGCGACGAAAAAGCATTGCGGAATGTTACAGGCAAAGAGGCGCTATCGTCCTTTTTGGCGATGACCTACTTAAGGGATATTCGCCAAGGTATTTTTCAGACCTGCGCTTTAAGCGTCTTTAGAAATGAGCAGGCAGCGCTGAGCAGGCTGGAACTCTTACAGATTTTGAATGCCAACTCCTACCGGAGGGAGGATCTACAATCCTTGAGAGCACTGGGCGGATCACCGATGGGACTAGCGACTCTGTCCGATTCCACTTCTGGGTCCCTGATCCCGTGTTTCCTAGTTCCAAACGAGGCCTTTGAAAGATTCGGCAACATAATTAAGACGAGAATTGAGGAAGCGATTAATAGCCTGGGTTGGCCACATAGGGACGAAGGCTGGCAACCTGCACTCTGGTATCAAGAGGGAACCGATATGACCGCGGTCGGTATAAGGATTCCTATCACCGACAATCCAGATGAGCTTAGCTCCTCGTCCCCCGATATCAATCCGGATACTATTCAATACGTGAAGATTGCTGACGGCCTAGCTCACCAATCTTTATCGGTGGAGTTAGTCCCCGGCCAAACAGCAGTCACCATTAAGCTTCCCCTTGAATTTGCAGGAGGCAGGGATCTGCAATCACTTCGCGTCTTTGGCCTAGCGGAGAGTGCGGGACCTGGCCCCCTGGTTGACGCGAGGTTGGTTATAGACCCTTTTCAAGCGGAAAATGGGAGTAAAAAATATTCGATCAAGTGGCAGCTGAATCGCCCAGCAATCGAGTACTCAACCGAACTCTACATGCTAAGGGATAGTGATAAGCTGAGGCGAGCTCTTTCCAGGTTCTTTTCACCAGATTACACCCTTATTTCGTTTGAATTTCAGCCTGGGGCTATACCGGATATCGGCTCACACCTAGCGGAGCTCGCCAACTCAATCAGTTTTGGCAATCTGGACGGCTTTAGGCGCTTACCAAATCAGTATTTGCAAGCGCAATTCATAACGGCAACTAATCCTCTTCCGAACGAAATCAAGTCGCTAAAAGGTGGTGGACTTTCCGCAACTAATTCGGAGAAACCCTTTCTCTTTCTTAAATGGGCGAAAAATACAGAAGCGCTAGCTTTTCTCCTCACCGCACGCGACATGTCGTTCTTGGCGATCGGAAGACTAATCGATGAAGAGGGTCACGAGCTGCTAAAGGCTACTCTGCTACCAGAAAACTTTGCCACCGCGTCAGTAAAGATTATTGACGCGCTTTCCGAGGCATTGCCGAATCTGATAAGAAAAGACAAGTTTAATCTTTCCGCGCTGAAGTATATTCTGTCGACCTCGGGGGCTAAGTGTGATGATAATTTCATCGAATGGTTGTACGACAAATTTATGAACGCGCAGTTTATTCCAACCAAGTTCGATATCGCTGATCTTTTATTTAGTTATATTTTAAACAAGCAGGAACTTCCCACGGGGGAGCAGATTTCTTAGGGAAGTGAGTAGCGAGAAAGTGATGGCTTAGCCAATAGCTACGAGTTTCACCGCCCCCTACTATCTAGTATCTAAATTCCTGAGGACTATATCAGGTCGTCATCATCAGGCTTATCGGGCCTAAATAATTTAACTCCTACACGTTGGCCATCAATCTTGAAAAACGCCGGGAAACGCTCCGCATCGCAGGCCCTGATGAAATTGTATAATTCAGAAACCGACAAACTTGGATCAAATTCCGAGTCCTGCCATGAGCGTCTACCTGGGTAGGAGCTTGCACTCTGTTCGTCTTGAGGGACCCCTCTCGTCTCTCCCCGATCTATTTGTTCTATAGCCGCCTGAAGAAGTAATGGCTCTAATTCAGCCGCTTTCCGCATATAGCTTTTTATCGTATCAAATGGCCCTAGCGGGAACCTACCTTGAGTTAGAATATTTCCCGTATCCATGCCCTGGTCAATAAAATGAACCGTTACACCCCCCTCCGTTTCCCCATTCGCGAGGATGTACCAGGTTGCCGCAGGTCCTCGATACTTAGGCAACACCGATGGATGAATATTAATATTGTAGCGACACACTGAAAGTGCGCCTGGCTTAAATAAGTAAGGGTAGCCCGCCGATACCAGAGTATCCGCGCCCGTGGATTTCAGCGCTTCCTCCAGATCCGCTTGTTTAGGGCGAAGCACCTGAATCTGGGCGGATTTAGCCACCTTAATAACCTCATAGAGGCGCTCCTCGCGCGGGCTGGAATATGGAAGAATCACCGCCGCTATGTTTTTTCCAAGCTCTATGATTTTAGCCAGGAGGTTCTCTTTATTGAGTCCAGTGCAAAATACGAAGCTTTTTGTCGCGGTCATGAGCTTTACGGTCTTATCCATAAAAAACGTCCAGATGGAAAGCTGAACTCAATAAGAAGAGATTCATCGTCTTCATGGTTTCCTTGCTACCACAAGTAAAGAACCGCCAACTGGAAATTTAAAGCCCGCTCGAATCAAATACACCTCAATTCGCATAATGGTCTCAAGTGTGAAGTTAAGCCACCGTGGGATCTTAAATTCAGCCTGCAAATCGAAGGTCTGTTCATCCTTAGGGCGGCGCCTATTCAGCCACATAAGCGGCACTAGCAGACTAACAAATGAAGAAACGTAAGCTACGGATAATCCCGCCAACTTCAGTTTTTTAAGCAACTCATCACGAGTGTAGCGTCGGAAATGGCCTGAATGCTCAACCACATCAAAGGCCCCGATACAATCATATTCCTCGTGTTCATCCATCTTAGTGGCGTCAACTCTTTTGAAGCGGGCCATCGGCACGCGCTGTTTAGCGAAGGAGAGCGCCTCCTCATAAAATTCAGCTCCTGAAAGCCTTAAACTTGGGAAAGCTTTACTTACTCCCTCCAGAACAAACCCTGTACCACAGCCAATCTCCAGGAAATCCTGACAATTTGGGGCATATTTTCCAAAAGCCCAGATCAGAATTCGATTTCTAGATCGGAACCACCAATGGGATGCCTCCGCGGCGGCTAACCGAGGGAAAGCCTCGACGGGATAGTGAACCTCCTCTGACTCTATGACTAGATCTGATGCTTGCGATCCACTCGCGCTAATCTCCATTATTCGTCTCCTAGTCGATATCCTCACTCCCGATAATTCGATCTATACAAGCACTGGCTTACCCAACACCCTGCGCATTACCGCCCATTGCCCCGAATGCATCAACTCATGCGTACCTATAGCCAGCAGAATCGCGCCCTTCGTTGGTGCGTATGCGCGCATCTTCTCTGGACCAGGAAGCGCGAGATCCTCCTCTGAAATTAAAGATACGAGCTCCAATACTCTTTGCCGTTGCTTCAACCTAAGATCGCGATATTCCGCCAATGAAAGAAAATTCTCTGATGTTTTACTTGCATACTCGACCTCCTTACTGTGATTCAGCTCAAAGCCTGCAGGAAACACAATACCTGTGCCTGGGTGAACCGCATTGGCCATCATGGCCTCTGAGATAAGGAGGTGTCCCAACTGCCAGGCGATATGGTGTGCTCCCGGTGTCGGCCTGAGCAGTATGTCGCGGTCACTTAAATCACTAAGGTACGCGTCGGTAATAAACCTGGCGGAATTGAGTACATACAATATAGCTTCTTTTGTTTGCATGTCTTACCTATTCAAATTAATTTCATGATCGATGATATATAAGGGGCGATCTTTGGTTTGCTCGAAGATCCTTCCGATATATACCCCCGTGACTCCGACGCTCATTAAGATCAATCCCGTCGAGAACAGTATCGCCACAATTAAGCTAGGCCAGCCAGGCTGAAAATCGAAGAAGAAATAACGAGCTAATATATTTAGCCCAGCTAAAATCGATAGCCCCGCCAAGATGAATCCTGTGTAGGCGCTTAAACGCAACAGCTTATCCGAATGTGCAACCCATCCGTACATACCCATCTTTAAGAGATCTAAGAACCCGTAACTTGACTCCCCTGAGTGACGAACGTGATGCTCTACCTCAACTGTGGTGTTGGAGAATCCGACCCACTTTAGGAGCGGTATGTAGAGCCTGTCTTTATCTCGCAGCCGCAAAAAGCATTGCGCCACCTTGCGCGAAAACAACACTAGAGTTCCATTATCTATTCCGTACCTGCTATCCGAAAAAACCCCGAACAGCCGGTTATATAACCACGAGCAGAGTTTTTTAGCGGCGCTGTGTCTCCTCCCTATACGTCTGGTGAAAACAACTTCGTGTCCTTTTTGCGCTTCATGTAATAGTTTAGCGATATGAGCTGGATCGTCCTGAAGATCACAGTCCATCAGCACCACGTAGTCGCCGCTTGCCTTAGATATTCCAGCCGTCACTGCGTAATGCTGACCGAAGTTTCTACTCAGCTTAACACCCTTTACACGTTTATCGCGCTCACAGTTCTCAACTATCTTCCGCCAACTCTGATCCGGACCTCCATCTTCAACTAGAATAATCTCGTAATCGTCGGTCAGCTTAGACACCTCTTCACCGATACGAGACACCAAGAGATCAACTATCTCCTCGGCTCGATAGACTGGACTGACAACTGATATCTTCATGAGAAGTACTTTAAAAATCTACGCGCTTGAGAACCGACATTGAATATCAGATCGAGTATCGTCACTCCGTGCTCAAATGGAGGATGTAATTGCGGATATTCGGGGTAGCCCCCGTAGTCAAAGTAAACTACATCAATTCCATTTTTTGTGAATTGCTCCTCCTCCATATAGTCTTTCGCCGCTGGGCCGGTCAGATATGTGGTCGCTGCCAGGTCACGACAGATCGATACTAATCGCTCTGTTTTTCCATCAGCTAGATTAAACTCGCGGCTATCTTTTATTTCAGCTCTAATGCCCAGGAACTGTAAGATCGCTCGAGCGAAGTGAAGGTTAATCTCGGTTAGGTGAGTATGCGTGGCGCTCATGTATAGATCGCGAACCCACGGCGATACCTCACCGTAACAAGGAGCTTTTCGATAAAGCTGCTCGAGCTGCTTCCAGTGGTTAATATTCCAATCCCTCTCTGCAACTACAGTCTCGTTTATTTTTTGATGAAACTTTCCCGTGACCTCTACGGGGACCGTCAACCATTTTAAGCCGTTTGGAGTCTTTACATAGTTTCTGTTACGCCAGTCACGCCTGGTAAATTGCATATCGTCGTAGATGACCCAGACATCACACCGCGCGATGTTGTCGAAGTAGCCCTTCCACGGGATGTAATTTGACTGGGTGACTAATGCTTTCATGTAATTCTATGCCCACGGTTTCTGCTCTCGCCTGTGGCATTAACTAGGATGAATAGAGATGTTTCAAAGTTTCCCAAAAGGTAGCTATCTGGCTGATCTAGCGGCAGAATTCCTTGATAACTATCTGAATTTACCCAATCCCCGCCTTTGTGGTGGTGTTTTGGAGCTAGCTGTATCCCTTTTTCACGAATCCTAATCCTCTCGCCGATGCTCTTATAAATGTACGTACTCGAGAACTTTGACTTTAGATCCGCAAATCATGCAAAAGAAACACCAAGCGGTTCCATTCAATCGACCTCACATGACCGGCCGTGAGTTGTTTTACGTCGCTGAGGCCCATTTCAACTGTCGCCTCGCCGGTGACGGTCCATTTACCGCTAAATGTCACTCTTGGATTGAGAAGAACGCCGGCTGCGGCAAAGCTCTTCTAACTCACTCTTGCACCGCGGCACTTGAGATGGCGGCGATCCTTCTCGATATCAAGCCAGGTGATGAGGTTATTATGCCCTCGTACACCTTTGTATCGACCGCCAACGCCTTCGTCTTACGCGGTGGGATACCTGTTTTTGTTGACATTAGGCCAGATACTCTAAACATTGATGAGAAGAGGATCGAAGAGGCGATTACTCCTAAAACACGCGCGATAGTTCCAGTCCACTACGCGGGGGTGTCGTGCGAAATGAACACGATCCTTGAGATCGCCAAGCGTTACGATCTAAAGGTAGTTGAGGACGCGGCGCAGGGAGTTATGTCCAAGTACAGGGGCCGTCCCCTTGGCAGTATCGGCGATCTAGGAGCGTACAGTTTTCACGAGACCAAGAACGTTATCTCAGGTGAGGGTGGAGCTCTACTAGTCAACGATCCTAAGCTAACAAGTCGCGCTGAGATTATCCGCGAGAAGGGAACCGATAGAAGTAGGTTCTTCAGGGGAGAGGTTGATAAATACACCTGGCAAGAGGTCGGTTCTTCATTTCTTCCAGGGGAGATAATCGCGGCTTTTCTATGGGCTCAATTCGAGGAGGCGCAAACTATCACCAGTCGCCGTATTGAGTGCTGGAACCGTTACAATCTCTTGCTCGAGCCACTGGAGCGAGCAGGATTGATCCGCCGGCCATTTATTCCCCAAGAGTGCGAACACAACGCGCATCTTTATTACGTGATTCTCGCGGAAGGAATCGATAGGCAGCAGGTGTTGGCAGCTATGAAGGACGAGGGAATAAACTCAATCTTTCACTACGTACCGCTGCACTCATCTCCAGCCGGAATGAGATATGGCCGAGGCAGTGGATCTCTGATTAATACCGACTCAATCTCTGAACGCTTGGTGCGGTTACCACTCTGGATGGGGATCTCTGCGGAGCAACAGCTAGCGGTCGTTGAGACCCTGAGAAAAGCTATCGCCCCTCAAACACCTGTATCTGGTCTAATGAACGCCATAAGCGATAATCTAAACGCATCGGCTACCCTAAGCGGCGAAGCGCAAGAAAAAAGTTCGAAGGGCCATGAAGTTTCCGAGGAAGGCGCAAAGCATAAAGATCAGAGCCCACGGAGTAATCGCGTTAATTCGATCCTCAGAGCCCTCATCAGATGATTGGATTATCCACGCCAAACTCATCACTCCTAGCACCGCCGCGGTAGCATCGTAAAGATACGGATGAATCGAGTGTGACTGCGGAAAAACCGCCAGGTCGATTATTACTGGCGCGAACAGCGGAAAGATCATCTGAATTGATCCGTCACGCTTTGAGCCAAACAGTACTAAAACGATTGCCGCCAAGGCAGAGTACAACCCCAACCACATAGAGCTGACCTCGCGGAGTTGAAACTGTCCCTGTGGAGAAACAAGAGAGCGCCAAGCCATTCCGAGCGAACCTGCCCCACCTTGATCTAATCCACTTCTAAAGAGAACAGAGCTGCCGTGATATCCGAATCCTCCCAGCTTTGCTGTTAGACCTGTCGCTCCATAAGCTGCGACCGAACAGACAACGATCGAAAGTCCAGCGTAGAAAATCAGTCGTGAACGACTACCGGAGCAATAAAACAGGACTAATGCCGCCCCATACATAACAGCCAACAATGGGATAAATAGCGCCAAAAAGATGTGGGTGGAGAACACTAAGGCCGTCGCGCGCCTCGACGGCAACTCCTCATATTTAGCCAGAGTTGTTACACATAGAATTATTAAACACGCGAACAGGGGGAAGCAATTATCGCCGTCGAAGAACATCGGACCAGTCCATATATCAGGAGTTGAGATTATCAACCCTGTTGGAATAAAAAGAAGAGCTAAGAAGCGCGCGCGACGCTCAAGATCAAGGCGCATGCGCCAAGCCATACATCCGGGCAAAAGCAACGCGAAAAACACCCCGTGGACAAAGGGCACTAATTTAATTCCTACATTGTATTGAATGCCGGCATACCACCTTATAAATTTCAGGATTAACCAATGTGGAATCGTATAGACATTAGTATAGCCGTGATACGAGAGACCCTTCTCATACTGAAACCATCTCATATCGAAGGTCAGGAATAGATGCTTCCAGAAAGGCTCCCTCTCCCAAATGCCAAAGGTATATGGGAAACGGTCTATCGCTGGGCTCTTCACAACCCAGATGTGCGAGCCCATGTACCAGACAACGAGAACGACTGAGACACCCATAAATGTAGTTGCCAAGGTCGCCACGATCTTCGCCCAAACCCGCGATTTAAACGAGCCCAGGATAAAATATGAGGCGAACAATGCGCTCCATGCCAATGGAATCGCGCAAAGAACAGCCTTAAGTTTAAATGGCTCAAGATTATCCACCGGTTTAGCCACCGTAATGAGGAGTGCCATTCCAGAGGCTACCATCATCCCTCCCTTAAGCAGCGGATAATTCGATAGCTGTAGATCACCTTTTAGAATGCTCACGACCAACAGCAACACTGCTAAGAGTGCAAGCCATACAAAGAGGTCAAGGGGAACACTAGAGACCCTAGAGCTTAGGGTAGCGGTAGCGACAAAAAGAGATGCGAGCGTCAACAGCTCATACAATTTTTTAACACCTAATAGAGACAGTAATTTGTTTAGCATAACAGCGCCTTGAAAGATTAAAAGAGCTCTTCTTTTGGGTTCAAACTCTTCCCGTAAGACTAAGGGAGCTTAAACCAGGATGGCAACCGGATAAATTCCTAGGGAAGGCCGGCAAAACCTTCCCTGGCTCTCGTCACTATTCTCTCCTTCCTTCTAAGCTTCAAGATGTTGTAGAGTCGGGTGGTATGAGTAACCCTAATAATTCACAAATCAAGCCTGGCGCCATCATCGCTCCATCAATTCTCGCGGCGTCGATCGGTAATCTTGAATCTGAGGTCGACTCAGTCGTTGCCGCCGGCGCTGATTGGCTGCACGTTGATATTATGGACGGCTCGTTTGTTCCACCGATTACCTTTGGTGACAACGTTGTAAAATCGCTCCGTTCACGGGCGAACGTGCTGCTTGATGTGCACCTGATGGTGGTGGAGCCCGAACGACACTTCGAGGCCTTTAAAAAAGCTGGAGCAGATCGCCTGATTATCCACCAGGAGACCTGTCCGCACCTCCATCGTTCACTCTCGGAGATCTCCTCGCTTGGTATTAAAAATGGAGTGGCGATCAATCCAGGAACTCCTGTTGAGTCGATCTATGATGTGCTCGATATCTGCGATCTGGTTTTAATTATGACCGTCAACCCAGGTTGGGGGGGTCAGCCCTTTATTCCAAGCTCGCTCGGTAAGATCCGGCAGGTGAAATCAAGGATCGATTCCCTTAAACAGACCAGGCCGATATTGATCGAGGTAGACGGGGGTATAAATCACGAAACCGCCAAGATGTGCCGCGACGCTGGAGCTGATGTTCTTGTCGCTGGTTCCTACGTGTTTAACGCGAGTGATCGCAAACAGGCGATATCGAGACTGAGAGGTTAACTCTGTGAGCACCTTTGTAGCGACCCTTATCGCGCTTATTCCTTTTTATCTGATAGGAACTTTCCCATCTGGTTATCTCCTAGCGAAACTGCGTGGGGTTGATATCACCAAGCAGGGAAGTGGGAATGTAGGGGCGACAAACGTGGCGCGCTCACTCGGTAAAAAGGCGGGGATCCTCACCCTTGTTCTTGATCTAACCAAGGGGCTCTTAGCGATCTATTTAGTCTCGCTCCTAGCCGATCAGGGCTGGTTCGTAGCGGCCGCGGCGGTCGCCGTTGTGTGTGGACACTGCTTCTCAATTCCTCCTCTGCTTAAAGGAGGCAAGGGGGTCGCGACCGGTTTGGGGGTCTTAATAGCGTTAGCTCCCGGCGCTGGCGTCACCAGTGTTGTTATCTTCGTTTTGCTCTTTAGCGCCACACGATTCGTGTCTCTCTCAAGCATAGTCGCGACTCTGTCAGCGCCGATCTACTCTCTGGTGACGAATCAACCCGAGGCTAAGAGCTTGGCGCTAATGGCGATCGCCTTAGTAATCGTTTACAGACACCGCGAAAATATCCAACGCCTAATCGAGGGACGCGAGACTAAGTTCCGGGCGTCTCGAAAGTAGCGCGGGTGGCATAGTGATATCAGGGCGTCGCGGTGTTTTTGGTAAGCTACGGGGATAATTAGTAGCATATTTTCACCACAGAGGACGCAGAGGACACAGAGGATCGCCGCAATTGCCGATAAATAGCCTACGCTCTGCGTCCTCTGTGGTGAAAAGAACCGCGATGCCCTCATAGTGATATCTGCCTCTTTGGCATGGGTATAAATTGCTGTATGATCTACAACAGTCTTGCTGCTGGGTAAGTGGTGGGAGGATGTACGTTATAGATTTACCCGTTTGGTCAGATGTTAAACTCTAAAAAGGATAATTATGAATCTATCAAAGGCGGCTTTTGTTCTTGGCCTCGTATCGATCCCACTCTCAATAGCTTTTTGGTTTATGTCGCCAAATATAGCAGGATCGCAGTTTGAGGCGATTGCCGACGCCGCGGTTAGATCGGCACTCGCCGACGCCCATGCTGAGAGATGGGGAATCTTCGTCGGTCTCTGGGCGCCAACCCTGATCGCTTTGAGCATGGCTCTTAAGTGCCAGAAGGGGAATTAGGCTAGGTCCTACAAATATGGTAACGTAACGGCTCCGCGGATTTTTAGATCCCCGCGGTTATTACGTTGCTATATGCTGAGAAGTTACGAGAATATTTCAGAATCTGGCGGGAACCAGCCTAAGCTTGATCAAGGGCTATTGGATCCGCGCGCCTTTGCTCCGAGGGCTTTCTACGCTCGTGCTGAGGAACTCGGTATGTCACGAGAGATGGCTCGCCGCTGGGCCGGCTCGGTTGTAGGCAGGGGTGAGCGGGATGTCAGTACTGTCACCACAAACGCTCAGATAGCTAAAAAGTTCTGGGGGCACTTAAGTGACCTACCTTCAATTACATTAACCAAGCATGCGCGCTCAACTGTTGATGGCTTTGAGAAGCTACTCTTCTCGACCCACGATGGTATGTCGATTGAGACCGTTCTCATTCCGCTTCACAAAGAGGGAGCCGTTAGCCTCTGCTTATCTTCTCAGGTAGGGTGCGTGATGGGGTGTGTCTTTTGCGCCACAGGTAGGATGACCACACGGCGCAATCTTAGTTCATGGGAGATCCTCGACCAGGTGGCTCAAGCGCGCGCTATCGTTCAGTCTCAGGGAAGAAGGGTCACAGGGGCTGTATTTATGGGGATGGGCGAGCCATTTCTCAATTTTGAGAATGTGATTAATTCCGCGGATTGGATGCGGCAGCCGTTAGAAAACGCCATCTCCGGCAAAGCGATTACCGTCAGCACTGTTGGTCTTGTAAGAGAGATCGAGATTTTTACAGATCTCGCGCTCCCGTTTAGATTATCTATTAGCTTAGGAGCAGCAACAGACGCCAAGCGCGCAAAGTTAGTCCCGGTAGCCTCGAGAACTCCTGTTGCGCGAGTTATGGAGGCGGCCAGACGACATGCGCTTACAAGGAAAGACCGGATAAATTTAGCTTATGTTTGCGTAGGTGGTGAGAACGTAAGCGAGGATGACGCGATTGAGTTAGGGAGATTAATCGGTGACACTCCGGTAAGGCTAGATCTGATCGATGTTAACGACTCATCTGGTCAGTACAAACCACCTTCTCAGAGTGAGTTAAAAAATTTCCGCGACGCGCTCGCGAAGCATCTTAAGCAACCGGTCGCGCGAAGATACTCAGGTGGTTCTGACATCGCGGCGTCATGCGGGGCTCTGGCTGGGGCGGAGTAGGGATTAAAAGAAGAGCGGTGAAGCTCACGCCGCGAACTTTAGTAGCATCTCGTTAATAATAGACTGATAGGGAATAGCGCGTTTTTTCGCTTCTTTCTTTAACCAACTCAAGGCTTTGGGATGCAATCTAATTGAAACTGGGATGAATTTTTCGTTTGATGGCTTTGGGGGCCTGCCGATTCTTTTGGCTCTCTTTTTGCCAGTCAACTTTTCGATCGCTACTCTTCCCTTGGCGACCTCTCTTGATGTAACTCTCCTGGATCTTTCAAATGGGAACTCTTTTGTTGATGTCATATAGGGCCTTCTCTTTTCTGCTCTACATTTTCCTCCGCGACAGCAGCGAGATAATAATCGCTTTTTGAGCATCCAACCTATTCTCGGCCTGATTAAAGATAATCGAGCGCGGGTCATCAACCAACTCACGTGATATCTCATAGCCAGCGTGAATCGGCATGTCATGCATCACTTTGGCGCGACTATTCTTCAGCAGTTCGTGGTTTAACTGGTACGGCAACATAAGCTCCAGCCTCTCCTCTTTCTGCTTGGCGAAAGCTGGATCGTTAAAGAACTCCATATCCACCCAGGTATCGGTGTACACGTAGTTTACGTTCTTAACAGCGTGTTTTATATCTTTCTCCCATGTAACTGTGCCACGCCCTTTGGCTCTATTAACCACCCGATCGATTAACGCTCCATCATTTACAAGTGGGGTGACTAACACAAGATGAACCCCTAGAGCCGCGGTCGCCTCAAGGAGTGAGTTTACCACGTTGTTGTGCACACCAACGTAGCAGAGTGTCTGATCCTTCAACGTTCCCGCGTCTAAAGCGATCGTCATCATGTCAGCTAAGCTCTGACACGGGTGATAGAGGTTACAGCAACCGTTGACCACCGGCATCTCTGAGCCTTGCGCGATCTCGATTAGATCCTCGTGCTTTTTCATCCGCGCTACGATTAGCGATACGTTGCGTGAGAGATAACGGCTCTCAAATGGAATTTCGGTTAACTCAAAGTTTGAGGTCATCCAGTCGATATAGATCGCGTGGCCTCCCATCTCGGTCAGCGCCGCCTCAAAGGATACCCTGGTGCGAGTTGATGTTTTTTGGAAAAGCATTGCGATGCTACGGCCAAGCATCGCCCCATTGTAATAGGTCCTGTTAGCTTTGACATACAGTGCAAAGTCCAGAAGCTCCTGAATCTCGCTGTCGCTCCATCCTTCCCAAGATAATAGATCTCTCATGATTTTTGGCCTTAAAACGCTAAAAGCTAGGGTAATATTATATCATAAAGGTATGGGTGTCAGGTACCTTTAGTGAAGGCTTATCTCCTGCTCCGCTCCCTCATCTTGCTCGGTCAATCCCTAAGGAAGGCCGGCAAAACCCCTCCCTACTGCGAAAGCGGATCTTGAGCCGCTCTTCGAGTTTTCGAGATGGAAAAAAATCCTCAATGTATCGCAGTGGATACACTTGCGGTTTTTTC
>JBIKWQ010000046.1:0-27785 GCA_044356215.1 Bdellovibrionota bacterium
ATCTGGCTAAAATCACTGCGGCTTTTGAATTTTCGGTGCTCACCCTGACGGTGCCAGGGTTGCGCGCCGAAAATTTCAAAATCTCTTGTGCTTTTAACCAGCTGCACCATTTTGGTCCTCCTTAACTACCGTTTTTAGGATTAAGCGTAACTACTCACCGGATTTTTGGCATCGTTGCAGGAATCTCCTTAAATCAACCGTTCTGCGCGATATGCCTCAGGTAGTGGTCCATTATTACCAGCCCCGCCATTGCATCTACTATCGGCACAGCGCGCGGCAGAACGCAGGGATCGTGTCTGCCAGCCGCTGAAAGCTTCACACGTTCGCCCGCGACAGAGACGGTATCTTGTTCCTTTGAGATAGTAGCTACAGGCTTGAAAGCTACCCTAAAAAAGATCGACTCTCCCGAGGATATTCCACCCAGAACGCCGCCCGCGTTGTTTGTACTTGGATGAATAGCGCCATCCTCGCGGAGCTCAAAAGGATCGTTGTGCTGGCTTCCACGAAGATGTACAGAGTCAAAGCCATTACCGATGTCGAACCCCTTAGCGGCGTTTATACTTAGCATTGCCTTGCCAAGGTCCGCGTGCAATTTATCGAAAACAGGCGCGCCTAGCCCTTTGGGCGCTCCTTTAATAACACCGCGAATGATGCCACCGATCGAATCACCCTCGCTCTGTACCTGTTTTACAAGTTCGATCATTTTTGATGCCACATCGGCGTCTGGGCAGCGCACGATGTTAGCTTCGATCATTTTTCGATTTACGTGGGAAGACCGAATTTCAGTTTTAATGCTACCGACCTGTTCGACGTAGCTTAAGATTTCTATGCCGAGTTTTTCCCTTAAATACTTTTGAGCGATCGCTCCGGCGGCGACCCTTGCTAGGGTTTCCCGAGCGGAAGCCCGCCCACTTCCACGCCAATCACGTCTCCCGTATTTAGCTTGGTATGTGAAATCAGCGTGAGAGGGTCGGTAGAGATTCTTTAGCTCCTCATAGTCCTCAGATCTTACGTCCTTGTTATTAGCGAGAATTAAGATCGGGGTTCCGGTGGTGTGTCCCTCGAAAACACCGCTTAGGATCTTAATGGTATCCTCCTCTTTGCGCGGCGTGGTTAGCTCGCTTTGACCTGGTTTCCGGCGATCTAGTTCTAATTGTATGTCGGGCTCTGAAAGTGCTAGGCCAGGAGGGCATCCGTCAACCACCACGCCTACGGCTCCACCGTGTGATTCCCCGAAAGTCGAGATCCTAAAGAGTTGGCCGAATGAATTTCCAGACATATTCACCGAGAAGGTTAATTGAGCGCCCGCATGATTGAGTCTAGTTTATCGAGGGCTAACTGGCCCGGAGCGGATCTCTGAGTCGTATCCATCGGAGCGAATGATAATTCATTTCCCCACTGAGGCCCAAACACTCGGGTAATCACTCCATGTTTGCCCATACCTAGCACAACGCAGCGTCTTCCAGCCTCACGCAGGTCGATGAGCAGCGAGAGTAATCTGAGGGCGTCTCGCTGAATGGCGCAGAATGTTGATATCTTTGTTACATGGGCGCCCCAGCCAGCTATTCGAGACGTTATTGAGCGTAGCTCCGTATCGGAAGGGGTCTGTTTATAGTTGTGGTAGGAGAGGATCGTTTTCAAGCTCAGGCGCTCGGCCTGAGATCTGGTGATCTCCTCAACCTGTGATGAGATATCTAGGTCAACTAACACATGCTTCCTGGAGAGGGTCTTTAGTATGTCGAAGCGGGTTTCAGAATCGATTTTGCACGATTCGAAATTCTGCCTGCGCGTGACCATAATTAAACGATGAGGATAAATACCAACAAGTGAGGCGGCGAAGCCAGGGTCAATATCAGTGATGTAATCGAGCCAAACCTCAAAGAACCTGTAGCGCTCGAGGTTCTCCTCGATCGTTGTCTGCACCTCTCTTCGTGTGCGTTTGATTATCGGTAAGCAGTATCGGTTGTCACTACGGGGTGTTCGCATAGAAGTTCTATAACAACTAAAGAGCTGTGGATTATAACTTAAAGGGTAGCTGTGGTCACTACGTTTTGAGTTCTATCAGGTGTGATAAGTTAATTTTAGGGATGCAAAGCAACAGCTCGCTTGAGAGGGCATTCGCTTGGTCTCTTCTAGCCAAGAGTAGAGAACATTATTTCACGCGGAGCGTCGGTCCCAGTGTGGATCTTAAACTGAGCCGCGCCCTGTTCTAAAAACATCTCTAGTCCCTCAACTACTTGGCAGCCAGACTGCCTCGCTAACCTAAGGAGTCGTGTCTCTCGTGGTGAGTATATAGTTTCGAAGATGATCTGGTGGCTTGCTAGCTGACTAGGGAGGAGGGGAGACGCCTCCAAGTCGTCAGGCATGCCCAGAGGGGTAGTGTTAATTATTACCTTGTAGCGAGTTGTATCGACCTGTGGCGAGAGCTCGCCGAAATCCGCTCCGAACTTGGTCGCCAAAGCCTTGGCTTTATCCGCAGTTCGATTCAGAACAGTTACCCTTGCCCCTAACTTAGTCAGGGCGTACACGGCGGCTTGAGCGGCCCCGCCAGCTCCTAAAACCGTGGTTGACGTCTCAGAGAGATCTATTCTGCGCTTAAGTGGCTGCAATATCCCCAACCAGTCTGTGTTGTGCCCGATAAGTTGACCGTCTACGTTTATGACGGTGTTGACGGCTCCAATATCGCTAGCTGTGGGATCGATCTTATTCAGTAGGGGAATTATCGAAACCTTGTGTGGCATGGTTATCGCCAGTCCCTTGATTGATAGGGCTCTTATGCCCGCTATAGCTTCCTTTAAGTTCTCCGCCTTAACCCGCGATGCCACCATGGCAAAGTCAAGGTTGGTGGCTTTGTAGGCCGCGTTGTGCATCGTAGGTGATAGACTGTGAGCAACAGGGTCACCTAATAGTAAGCACAGGGAAGTTTTAGCTGATATCGCGTAATCGCTCATAGTGGCTCTTTCATCTTAGTAATTATTTCGTCCGCGATGACGCCCACGCTCTTTGAATTAGTGCTAACAATTAGGTCGGCATAGGAGCGATAAACGGGGAGTCGCTTGGAAAAGAGTTCCTCAGCTTTCTGGCGATCACTCAAAAGTGGTCTATTAGATAAATCGGTAACCCGGTTGAATACCTCATCCAAAGATGTGTCGAGAAAAATAGTATATCCACCGTTTCGCGATAGGTTATTCATATTCTCATGATTTCCGACCACTCCACCTCCAGTAGAGATAACAACCTGGCTAGAGTTCCTGAGCGATTCTGTTACTTGGGTTTCTAGTTCCCGAAACCGTGACTCGCCGAATTTATCAAATATCTCTTTGATATTCGAGCACCCCGAGAGTGATATCGCTAGGTGGTCAGCTTCGATAAACTCATAGCCGATCGTTTGCGCGAGAATGGCGGCGACTGAGCTTTTTCCCGAGCCCATAAAGCCGATTAGGATAATTTTTGGCGGTAGCATCAATGTATTCTAGAGTACTTGTCTGTCAAAGGAAATGAGTCAAAACGACGCTAGGGGTGGCAATTATTCCACTACATGCTATACAAAAGTTATGAAGTTTATCTTTTGGGATTGGAATGGAACCCTTATGAATGACGCGCCGATTCTCTGGCGGTCATTTAACGACTTGGCGACCTCTCGCGGCGGGCGGGCGACTACTTTTGAGAGCTATCGGCAGATTTACCGTCATCCAGTAAGAGAGATGTACGAGCAGGTTGGTGTTGATTTTACTCGTCACCACTTTGAGGAGATGGCGACTGAGTGGCACGGTCTATATCACAGACTGTTAGACGGAGTTGAGTTGCACCACGACGCCGTTCACGCCCTTAATACGTTTGAGAAACGTGGAAGTAGACAGGTAGTTGTCTCGGCTCTCCCCCATGATTTTCTGGAGAAGATTGTTGATAGGTACGCGGTGCGGAATTTTTTTGAGCATATATCTGGGATTCCTGATGAGCTGGCACACAGCAAGGTGGAGACTGCTATCGCAATGGCGCAAAAGTTAAGCGCGCAGGGTAGGGATATTACCGTGATTGGGGATTCGTCGCATGACGCAGAGGTAGCAAAGGAGCTGTCCGCGAATTGTTTTCTGGTGGCAAGAGGGGCTGAAAGTAGGGAGCGCCTTGAGGCTCATGGGTTCCCGGTCCTAGATGATTTCTCGGGCTTGTTTAAGCTTCGTGCTTGAGTACTCGCCGCGCCCAGAATACGAACCTGATCACCGTGTAGAAGCTAAGTAGAACGCAGAGGGCCGCTGATACGCCCTGGATCGGTAAAGCGATTTCATTAAGTTTCTGCGGCAGCTCCGAGAGAGAATCGTTGCCGCATTGATAGCACTTAGCTAGGATCCCAGGGATTCGTTTCAACACTACCTGTGGTGTTTGGCATTGCGGCACCGGCATTGGACAGCCTGCTGTTAATCTTTTAAGGAGTAATCCTAACGCCGCAACCCCTAATACTGAGCTCCCAAGAACCCACGCCGCCCAGCCATAAACCTTCTTAGGCGTGCGCGACGCCACCACCACAGCCAACAGGCCGGGAAGGATAGCAAATATGACCTCAATGATTTCCGGGAATAAATCCATAACTTCTACTCCACAGCTTCGCTTCTGATCTCGATAAGATCAAGTGTTTTCCAGAAGTCAGGGAAAGACTTATCAACAACGCCCGGCTCCTGTATTTCAATGCCATCAGTGACAGCCGCGCATATCGCGAACGACATCGCCATTCGGTGGTCCTCATAAGTAGCGATCCTCGCGGCTCCTGACGGTCTTCCACCTCGTACAATAATATAATCAGGCCCCGGAGTTGAGGAGATCCCTAACTTAGCTAGTTCGTGATGCAGAGCCGCTATTCGGTCCGTTTCCTTAACACGCAGAGTTTTAAGGCCTTTAATAATCGTATCACCTTTAGCGTAGGCGGCAACGACCGCTAAAGTCTGGGCGGTGTCCGGCATTAATTCCATATCAGCTTCAATCGCACGAAGCTCTCCTGGGCCAGAGACGGTAATGGCGTTATCTCCTTGGCTGACGGAGCACCCCATTCGCTCAAGTAGGGCGGGGAAGTGGATGTCGCCCTGCGCTGAAGAGGGATTAATGTTTTTAACTGTAATCGATCCCCCCGATACAGCCGCGATAGCCCAAAGATACGAGGCCCCAGAGGCGTCGCCCTCTACTCTGTATCGGCGAGGCTGGTAGCTTTGTCCCCCTTGTACCGAGATCTTCTTGTAGCTTTCATTTGTCGCGGTAACTCCAAATTCACACATCCCCTGTAGTGTCATATCGATATACGAAGTTGATGTGGCATCACCCTCTACAGACAGGTCCAGTCCTCCCTCGAGCAGGGGAGAGATTAAGAGTATAGCTGAAAGAAATTGGCTGCTCGTGCTTCCATCGATCTCCAGCTTCCGGCCGCTTAGCGCCCGTTCGGTTCGTATTCTTAATGGTGGACACCCTGGTAAGCCTAAATAGTCAATAATGGCTCCCGCCTGTCTCAAAGTGTCGACGAGCGCCATTATTGGGCGTTGATGCATACGCTCTGACCCTTTGAGAGTTATCTCCGCCCCTTTGATAGTAGAGCAGAGCGCCGTTAGAAATCGCATCGTTGTCCCCGCGGGGCCAACATCGATCCCTCCGTTGTAAGTTTGAAATCGGCCTCCCGAACCATAGATCTCTATAGTGCTGTTGTCCGGCGTATCAATTCGAATCCCAAGGAGCCTCAGCGCCGCGATAAATGCTTCGCTATCTCGACTAGGAGACGCGCGAGTTAAGGTGGAGTGGCCACTCGCGCAAGCAGCCATTACTAGCGCTCGATTGGTATAGCTTTTTGACCCGGGTACGGTGAAGGTGAAATCGATCGGTCCCTTATTTTCGCGCTTCAGAGCGATGGTGTTCATAAGAATATACTGACTAGTATCATTCTAACCTACTTTGCTTGTACCAACGAGATTGCGTCAAGCACGATCGTCGCAGGAACTTCCTGGTCAACAACGGCCGCTCCTATGTCGGTAAGTAATGTCCAACGTGACACTCCAGAGACACTCTTCTTGTCTAGGGTCATGGCTTCGATCAGTTCGACCGGCTCCAGGTAGCATGGGAGCTTCGTCGGTAATCCGGCACGAGCGATCCCCTCGACACATAGCTTCTCTTGGACAGATGATATCAGCCCCATCCTAACGGAGATGAAGCAGGCGGCGACCATTCCGATCGCCACAGCCTCGCCATGCGTGGTTGGAGAGGTTGTGCGATGTGAGCACGATTCAATCGCGTGACCTAATGTGTGACCGAAATTAAGAGCGCGACGTGACCCTAGCTCATACGGGTCGTTTTCGACGGCAGCGACTTTTATCTCGCATGATCGGTGAACTATTTCCGCTAACTCATCTCGTCCCCAGTCACTATAAGCCCGCGATGTGACGGTTTTAAAGTATTCCTGATCGGCGATTAGTCCGTGCTTAACGATCTCGGCGAAGCCGGAGCGTAGGTCACGGGCGGGGAGCTCATTGAGTGTGTCGACATCAATTAAGATTCCGACAGGCTGCGCGATAGCTCCTATCAGATTCTTAACGCCTCCAAAGTTAATCCCGCTTTTTCCGCCTATCCCCGCGTCAACCTGGGCCAGTAGTGTTGATGGAACTGGAATAAAAGCGATTCCACGCATGTAAGTAGCGGCCGCGAATCCGGCGAGATCTGTGAGCGCTCCGCCGCCGACCCCAATAACTAGAGACTTGCGGTCTAGCTTGTTATCGGTGAAGAACCCCCAGAGCTCGGTGAGATTCTCGATCGATTTGCAGATCTCACCCCCGGGAATTATTAACTTTCGTGATTTTGAGCAGTCTATCCGCTCAGCGAGAGCGGAGATAATAGCTTCAGCTCCGGAGTCTCCAACTATTACAACCTTCGAGTACTTCTGAAGGTCTGCTAGCTCGGCGAGCGAGGACAGGGCGCCCCGACCGATCCAGATCGGGGAAGCCTGATCGCTCGCGGGGAGTTTCAACACTATTGTTTGAGGATATACCAACTAAACCTCCATCTTGCGCAGATTAGACATCAATCGCTCAAACTGTGGGAAAAGCAACGCCTGAGGCCCATCACTGAGAGCCTTTTCAGGTTCAGGATGAAATTCGACTATGATTCCATCCGCCCCAACAGCCTTGGCCGCCATCGCGAGTGGTGGCACAAGCTCACGAACTCCAGCCGCGTGTGATGGGTCGATAAACACAGGAAGATGCGTTCTTGCTTTAAGCACAGGAACGGCGCTTATATCGAGAGTTCCTCGCGTAGCAGTCTCGAATGTGCGGATACCGCGCTCGCAGAGAAACACCTGTTGATTTCCCCCAGCTAAGATGTATTCGACCGCTTGTAGGAGCTCCTCAATCGATGAGCTCATACCACGCTTTAACATTACGGGAGTTCTGGTTTGTCCAACCACTTTTAGGAGGCTAAAGTTCTGCATGTTGCGAGCACCGATCTGAATTATGTCAGCTTTTTCAGCGACTCTCTCAACGTCCTCGGTTGTCATTACCTCAGTGATTACAGGTAACCCGAAAGAGCGCCCAGCCTCAACTAACATATCGAGTCCCTCGTAGCCCAATCCTTGAAAGCTGTACGGAGAGGTGCGTGGCTTAAATACTCCACCACGTAAAATCCGGGCCCCGTTATCTCTGGCGTGCTTAGCGCAGGACATGATCTGTTCACGCGACTCAACCGAGCAAGGCCCGGCGATTACTAAGAAGTTACCGTCACCAATCTTAACCCCACCTACATCGATAACTGTATCGGTTGGTTTGTGGTGTCTAGTGGCGAGAGTGTATCCCTTGTCCTTTGAGCTAACTTTTTTTGTTGGGGCCGTCTCTGGGGCGGTCGCTACTTCAGAGATCTTAGTCTCTGAAGTAAACTCAACCGCTGGTGACGCCACCGGCTCGATGTCGCATGCTGGGTAGCATCCGAGAACTTTAATAAAGCGGGAGTTCTTTGTGAGTTCCGCCAGCATGGATTTAATCTCCGAGGCTGCCGTGTTCCCCGCAAAGTCGATGTAGAACATCTCCTCCCAGGAGTTTCCTTGTATTGGTCGGCTCTCGAGTTTGGTTAAGTTGATCCCACGTTCGCGGAAGATCAGTAGGGCTTCAACGAGAGCCCCTGGCTTATTAAGAGTGCGAATAACAATCGACGTTTTCGCCGGTATTCGCGAATCTACCTTTACCTGGTTCTTAGCTATAATCAGGTAGCGGGTGAAGTTAGACTCCTGATTCGCTATATCTCTCTTTAGTACGGTCAGCCCGAACATGTGTGCGGCTTCTTCGCTCGCCAAAGCCGCGCTGAAGCGATCTCCACTTTCCTGGAGCTTTTTCACTCCGCGAGCCGAATCATTCGATAATTCGATCGCGCAATCCGGAATAGACGATAGGAAGGTGGCGCACTCGGAAGCGGCGAGGGCGCTGCAGAAAATCCGCCTAATATGAGAGGTTGGTATCTCATCTTTGGCTATCAGGCAGTGTTGAACTCGAAATTTCTTCTCTCCAACGATCGATACGTTAGAATTTAACAGTAGGTCGTAGACATCGTTAATCGCTCCTGATGTGGTGTTTTCAATAGGTAGCAATCCAAAATCGCATTCACCGGATTCAACCGCTTTGACCGCGCCTTTGAATGACTCAAACCCAATGAATGTCGGGGTCCCTGAGTTTGAATCTCCAAGCACCGTTGAGAAGTGGCTTTTGCCGGCGAGATGACAGTAAGACCCGTCGATGCCCTGAAAAGCGATCCTTAGAGAGGCGCGAGGCGGGAAGGCGTTTAGCTTGTGCTGGAGTAGGTCGTGCTGAGCTCTGTTTGATTCAGCTAGCAGTTCATGAAATACGGTCGTTACGAAGTGCGATTCGAGGTTCAGCTGGGATCCTTCGAGAATACGCTGGCGGATCACATCGGTCTCACGTGATGAATCGCGGATATCCAGGCCTCCTGCGTCTTTAGTCTCAACAATCTGGCGAGCAAGGCCAAGTCTTGCAGCGAGTAGTTTTAATAAATTGGAATCTAGTTGATCGATCTCCCTGCGGAGATCTGTCAGTTGATTGTTTATCTCTTTGTCCATGGAAGTCCCTATTATAGTCCGATTCAAGTCACATCCAGGTCTGACGCGGCGCGGGGATAAAAAAAAGGCCCCGCTTCGCAGCAGAGCCCAATTTCAGCGTACGTTATAAAGCGTACTACCTGGCCTCTGCCTTACAAGGCGGCTCAAAAAAGTAGTAGCTAAAAAAATACGATAGCGATGCATTAGTCATACTGGGGAGAATAAAGCGTTTGGTTGGCATAAGCAACAGAGAATCCCAGAGGCATTATGACAAGGTTTTAAAATCTTGCCCAACTTGACTGATATGGATCTATGTAGTGATTTCAGGTGGTTGCATCTGGTTACTGGTATTGGTTCTCAGGATGGGCCATCAAATACCATTTCTTCTGGTGCCAAGAGACTTTTTTCTGCGGTATAGTCCAGTGCGCTTGCGGTAAGTGGGGCGGGTGTCAATAGCGAGAGAGTCTCTCGTTGGCACCTGCGTTGCAGTCCGCCAGTGTTTAAACCTGCGGTGGGCCATGTGCGATATTTTTCGTCTCAAGTTTGGGACGGGGAATGCCGTAACTCGGTAGCAGTTGGTTAGGGCTCTTAAGGATACGACAGTGAGCCTGGTGAAACGGTAAATGTGTATCGCGCATCATACGTTTCTCTCGGAAGCTGGCGTAGAAGGAAACCGAGCCCCACGTGCGGGTAGTAGCACGAGTTAACTAAACGCGCCCTGTAGACAGAGGCGTTATTTTTGGGAGTGTATACACATGAAAATAGTAGGAAAGGTGGTGGCAGTGTCTGTCGCGTCTGTTGCCGCGGCATCTTTTAGCTACGCCGATGAGAAGGCTCACGATTTTTATTTCCAACAGAATCAACAGCGCTTCATCGTGCAACCTCAGAATGCTCGTATGTTCGGTATGGCTGGAAGCACCGCTTTAACAGCGGCGAACAGCTTGAGTACGGTAAACAACCCAGCCGGACTCGGTATGATGAAGTACGGTGAGGTTTCAGCCGCTTACGGTTACAACGAGATCACTGGAAACACCCAGGGTGGAGCTAGTGTGAAGGATAAGCAGAGTTCTGGCCAGGTTTATGGCGCTACTCCTATTGGTCCAGTAAAGGGCGGTCTTCCTGACTACGGAAACTTCGGTCTCGGATGGTATGGAAGGAGTGGTGATTGGTCAAATGATCCACAGAACACAGACACTGGAACCTACCAGGTTTCTGGAGGTTATGGAAAAGCGATCAGCGATAACGTAGCGCTCGGTTATGGACTGACCTATCAGAATGACTCAGTCGATTTCGACGGTGGCAAGTATGATTCAAGTGAGAGCTTCCTGCACAATGTTGGTCTCCAGTATATGGAGTCCAAGGATCTAGTGCTTGGAACAACGCTCACAATTGGCCATGGAAGTCATGACCTAGAGGGAGTTTTGGCTGATCAGACAGTTGACCAGTTTTCAGTAGGTATCGCCGCTGGAGCTGAGTACATGATGGATGATACAACTCTCGGATTCGGTATCGACTACACAAACTACGATAACAGCGGAGATAACAATCTCGCTAATCGCACAGGATGGGGTGGAGATTCAACAGGTAAGGCTATGAACGTACGTCTCGGTCTTGAGCAGCGCTTAAATGAGTGGTTCGCTGTTCGCGGAGGTTATCGTTATGCCTCTAACTTTGACTGGGATTATGACCGCGCCGGTCTAAGCGATCTCAGCGGAAGCGCCAAGTACAACGCTTGGACTCTAGGAGCTGGCCTCAACTACGCGTTTGACGAAGGTGACTTCATTCGCGCTATCATGGTTGACTACGGCGTAGAGTACCGCGACGTAGGAAACAAGGACTGGCAGCACCTAGTATCTGTAGCCGCTCCGTTCGATCTCTGCATGTAATTGAAGAGATAGTTCGAAGTAGCTTTAGAGCTGCGTAAAACGGGGAGCCTTGAGCTCCCCGTTTTTTTTGCTAAATCTCCTCGACGAAATCTTCCTCGGCCTGTTCAACGGAATTTTCCGAATCCACCTCATCGGACTTCGGCGTCGAATCGACATCTTTTGTCTCTTTTGGCTGTTTTTCCACTTTAAATTTAGAGTCTATCCGCTCTTTGACACCATTTATCCATGCGGCGCCGATATCCTTATCCAGTGCGCCACTCTTAACCGCTTCTGATACGCCGCTTACAATAGTTTTATCATCCAGGCCAAACTGTTTGATGATGGAATTAACGTTGGCTCTTAGATCGTCGATTGATTTCGCGTTGCTAAGCGCTGCGTTAGCGAGGTACCCAACGAAATCGCTCTGGACCTTCTGGTTTCCCTGGCTCAAGAATGCCACCACTGGGTTAAGCCATGAGATCGCGTACTTAGTTAGCGGATTCGTCATGTCAGTCTCAAACGGCCGTCTGCCGCCTAACTCAGCCTTTGGCCCGCCATCATAGCCGATATTAAAACGAGATCCGTTGGCAAGCCCGATGGTGTAGTTTTCGTCTATGACGCCACGCTCTTGCAGAAAGGATCGGATCTGGTCACGGACTTTCTGATCCGCGTGTTTGCCGGTCTTGATACATCCAAGAAGTCCACCGGCCAAAGCGCCTACAGCCGCCCCGATTGCGGTTCCGGTGCCAGGAAGGATCATGGTGCCGATAGCGGCTCCTAAGGCTGTTCCACTGGCGGCCCCCTTTGCCGGCGTTGAGCGTCCCCAGTTAGCCGCGATATCGGCCGCTCCAACTATTGCGCCCATTATTCCCGCCCACTCCGAGGCGACACCCACTGTAGCTAAAGCAGTGGCAGCACCAGAAGTGTCTGTAACGCCTTTTCCCTTGGTGGTTTTTGTAGCTTCCGTTCTCTTGGATTCCTTATCCGAGACTTTTCCTGCTTTAGCTTCCTTCCCTTCAGCTCCGGAGAGCTGCAAGCCGAGGCTGATCGCCATTGGGAGTATATCCGTTAGGATTGAATTAGCCTTCTCTCTGCGGGAGTGCTGCTCATTAATTTGAGCTCGATACCCGCGGTTTTCCTCGTTAGGGCTCTTATTTGGCTCTATTCTCGTCATAAATGATATCTCCATATAGGCAGCGTCTTTGACCGCCAACTGCCGGATTTATTTCTAGTCATTACTATTTCTCTGGCGGCAGGAGACCTTTCGATCCTTGAGGACGGATTGTTGCGTTAATCAGTTTGCTTGGAAAAAGCCGTAGCTACGCACCTGATTTGCCAAAAAGCCTAACTTGCGGGTATCGGTGCACAATGTTTACACTTGAGGGTAATTTGTGCGTTCTTGCCAAACAGCCAGAACGCCGAGATCAGTTGTGTATGCTTGTTTTATGAAAGTTTTTAATCCGTCGGCGGCGAAAGCCACGGCTTCGTTGTTAGTGGGCATGTCCTTACCCTTGCTTGGTTGCGGAGATAACAATCCCATCAACCCAGCCAATCGGACCGAGGTAAGTGAGATCAGCGCTGACGATTCCTCTATCCAGCGGGGGGACGGAACGGTTGTTAGGGTAAATTTTATATTTAATAGCAGCCAGGTTTTTCTTAATCGCGAGGATGTCAATTTAGTCATCCGCCTCGATCCTGGATTGGTATACCGAAATGAGTCCGGCGAGCTTTCAGGTTTTGGTTCTCGAGACAGGGATGTGGATCCCAGTGTGATTCAGTGTCCAGATGGAGCTAGCTTTCTAGTTTTTGATCTGGGAAGATCTCAGCTTGATGACGCTGAGGTATTCGGGTCTCCTTCTAGCGCGCAACTTAAATTTACCGCTGATGGCGTCAATGAGACAAAGAACGCAGCTATTGAGGCGCGTGCTGATGAGGGTGAGATTCCCTTTGATTGCGCCGAAAATTTCAGGTCTGATGAGCAAGAGTTTGTAAGTGTGGAAGCTCGTAGTTGAATATCGCAGGAGGTGTTCGGCGCGTCCTCTTTGGTTGAGCGTCTTGGTCGTGATTCTGGCGATCTCTAGTTGTGTTTCCGCAGATGATGTTATTAATCCCGGCTATAACCGCGACTATGTCGAGGAGGTTCTCAATGAATCAGTTAATACCAACACGCTTTTCGCGTCGCATGAGTTAATATCGAACGGTCGATTCCTAAAGAGGCGTATCAATCAGCCCGACACCAAGTACGAGATGTTTAGGCTCCCGGTAGAGCTTTTGTTGACTGAGAAAACGGATTCGGTAAGACCTTTTATAAAGACCGGATTCGGCCTCCTTAAGGTAACCGGAGGAGCTACTTCGATAGATGGTCGCGGAGAGAGCGATTTTTCGATCACCAAGTCATTAACGTTGCTTTCGGGAGCGGGTGTATATATTGATCTTGCTGATGGATTGTCGATTGCCCCCGCAATAATGGTCTCTTACACGCACTTAAATAATCAATACGATTTTAATAATCCTTACAGTCAGGATGTCTTGAGCGGGCAGTTCGGTGATTTCTACAACTGGAATCTCGACCTATTCACATACACTCCGCAGCTTCGGATTATTTATCAGGAGCAGTTAGGTCCCGGTCGGTTCCGGTATGTTTTATCAGCGTCGCAATTATTCAATGATTCATTTCACAGTACTAGCGCGGACGTAAAGATTAATTCAGCCTCAGGATTGGTCTCGAATCGTTTTGAGTATCAGCGGGATTTGGGGGTGTCTCTTGGTACCGCGGCTGTCGCGCTACAGCCATTTTTCCAGTGGGGCTACATAAGTGGGAGAGCAGCCGCTGGGCTCAATTTCGTTAATATGTATGAGGTCGGTGCGGACTTTATATTCAGACTTAAGGAGAAACTCGCCGGAATGACTGAGATCTATGTTGGCGCGAGTTATGTTTCAGCTGATAGCTTCGAGGGATATCACGTGGGATTAGGCGCGCATTTTTAGGAAGCTTACTAGATGACGGACAAAACCCTTATAGTAGCAGCGACCGGTTTTGAGGTGGAACCTACACTTGACGCGTTGGGGATTAGAGAGCCGCGTGCGCAGGGGCTCGGCGTATCTGGCCTGTGCCTTGAGTCAGAGCGAGTGGATTGTCTAATAACAGGGGTAGGGCAGCTTCAGTGCGCGGCTCGTTTAATGTCCCGGCTTTGTGAGCGTGAGTATAGCCGCGTGATACAGGCCGGAATAGCCGGCAGTTTCTCTGAGATCTACCCTAAGCTCGCTGTCGTCAACGTAACGGAAGAGGTCTTGGGTGATTTCGGAGCGGAGGGAGACGGTAGCTTCCTAGATATCGGTGATATGGGGCTTTTGCCGCGGGAAAGCGCGCCATTTACGGAGGGGGTTTTGCGGGTTGAAAGACCGGTTGACCTGCGCGGACTAAAGTTGCCTGAGGTTCGTTCTGTCACTGTAAATCGAACCTTATCGGACCCTCGTAGTATTGGATGGGTCACTGGGCGCTACTCTCCTGATGTTGTTAACATGGAGGGGGCCGCTTTCTTTTATGTTTGCTTAACCAAGGGTGTGCCATTCGTTGAGCTTCGAGCGATCTCAGATATGGTTGGACCGCGGGACAAATCAAGCTGGGATATTAAGGGCGCTATCCAGGCGTTGAATATGGCCCTGCTTGAGTTAGTCTAGCAAAGGTCTCTCTCGCTCTATCCGTAACGGCCTCGATAGTTGAGACGTTGTGGATCACAAAATCACTCTTGGAGATTTTTTCGCTATCCGGAAGCTGCGCTTTTAATCTTAGTTGAGCCGACTGCAGTGAGAATCCGTCACGTGCCATTATACGCGAGATCTTAAGATCGTCTGGTGCTGCTACTAATACTACTTTCTCAATCTCCGGCATTTTGCGGCGAGATTCAAAATAAAGTGGAACTACATACACGATAATCGCGGGCTTGGTTTGTCTAAGTTTGTCTAAATCTTTAAGCCACAACTGTCTAATTTTAGGGTGTAGGATCTCTTCGACCTTTAGCCGAGCGGCTTCATCCGCGAATATTATCGCCGCTAATTTAGACCTGTTTAGGGATCCATCGGCTAGCACCAAAACTTCGGAAGGAAAAGCTTTCTGCAGTTCCTTAAGGCCCTCTGAGCCTGGAGCGACGACCTCGCGGGCGAGGATGTCGGCGTCTACGATAGCTGCCCCCCATGACTTAAATAGTCCAGCGACCAGAGATTTTCCCGACCCTATGCCGCCTGTCAAAGCTACTACTTTGGTGTGTGATTCCATTTATAAATACCGACCGTAATGTAGTTACGAGGTTACAAGACCCGAGAAAAGAGGGATATAGCTCTTTTCACCTTGCTCAGGTCCCTGTATCGTTTCGGTAGTAAACGGGCAAGCATGCGCCAAAGGTAATATATGATAGACGAAAAGATAGAAGAGACAGATTTGACCCCAGACGATAAGAATGAGCCGCTCACACTGGAGGACGTTGCTGAAGAGGGGCTGGTCTCAACCCCGCGTTCCCGTGGCCAGGCGACGGAAGAAGATGATGAGACCTGGACGAATCAACCAAAAGGGGCTGGTGCTGAAGAAAATATCGAAGCATCTGGCGACGATCTTGATGATGAAGACGCTGAAGATGAAGAGGCTGAGCAGGCGAGAGCTCCGCGTCGCCCTATTCAGAACGGTCGCGATGTGGTTTGCGATGAGCTTCCGGATAGAGCGCAGAGAGCTGCGCTGCGACTAAAGCCATTTCTGACCGGATCTATAGTTTTTGACTTTACTAATTCCGGCGAGCGTTTTCTCTTTGATTGGAGAGATGACGCCCCCTCAACTAAGCCTCTTGCTAGGGAAGTTGGTGTGACGTGTGACGAGGCCAAAGGATTTATTAATTCGGCTAGCGCGGCGAATGTTGACACTGTAATCGCGATTTCAGAAGCTCATTTGATGGCTGTCAGGTCGGGTTCTTTAAATCCTCAGGTTGGTATGCTGACCGAAAAGATTAAAGTGAAGGGTAAGGTTGGCCCGGCGGTTTATATCTTCAATCTAATCGCGCCGCGAGTGCGGCATTAGTTTGTCAGTAGCGCGAAGCAGCGCGTTATTTTACGAAGTTGTTATGAGTTCTAGTCCCGTTACGGCGTTTACCTCAGTTAATTCGTGTGATTTTTTAGAAGCTCGGTATCTCGATCCGCACCAGGCCTTACTCCATGAAGAGCTTGAAGGATTACGCAAGGTTCAGCGTGAGCGCGCCACCAGTGGAGCCTCCATTTATGACCTGTCGATGGTAAATCCGGATATGGCTCCTCCTAGAGCTCTTCTTGATAGGTTGCTTGAATCAGTTACCAAGACCGCGAATCACCGTTACGCTGTATCGCGAGGGGTGCGTCGGCTGCGCGAAGGTTTTAGCGCGAAGTACAGGGCGAGATTCGGTCACGCGCTGGATCCAGAGACAGATATCTGCGTCTGCTTGGGAAGCAAGGACGCGACGTTTCACGCGTTACGGGTCCTGATTGAGCCAGGCGACAGAGTTATAGTTCCAGTACCCGCCTATCCAGCGCACCCATCGGCGGTAGCTCTTACGGGTGGGCAGTGTATTCCATGGGCCGCGGGTAGAGATGCTAGCGAGGCGGCGGAGGCGCTTAAGGCTCTGATTGATCAGTCACGAGCTAGGGTCCTCTTATTGAATTTCCCCTCTAATCCGATGGGGCTAACAGTAACACGACAGTGGTGGTTGGAGATCGGAAAGGTTTGCGCAGCGGCGAATGTGACGATCCTAAACGATTTCGTGTACGGGGAGATGTGCTTTTCGGGGGAGCCCGCCCAAAGCGCGTTGTGCGCGGCGGAGGTTGGAGCAACCTGTGTAGAGGTCTATTCCCTATCAAAAGCTTACAACGTTCCGGGCTGGAGGGTTGGCGCATTAGTTGGAGATACCGAAATAGTCTCCGCTGTTTCGCGTCTAAAGTCTCAAGCTGACTACGGATTGTTTCTGCCGCTGCAGTATGCCGCGGCGCAGGCGCTGGTCTCCGGAGATGACCTTGTGAGCGCTACCGTTCAAACATATCATCGGCGCTTAAGGGTTCTTGGCGCTGGACTGACTGAACTAGGTTGGAGTGTGACGGCGCCTGAGGCTGGCGCCAGTATTTGGGCCAAGTACCCGGATAAGTTGTTAGCCGGCGAGAGGAGCTCTAAATTTAGCTCGGTCAATGTAGCGCGACATCTACTCGACCTATCGGGTGTGGTAGTAACACCGGGCATTTTGTTTGGCTCACGGTTCGATGATTATGTTAGGCTAGCGGCGGTAACGAATGAGGAGCGCCTGAGAGATGTGGTTGGAGCGCTTCGTAAGGTGGCGTAGAGTGGGAAAGAGACACTATCGATTTTTTGTTCTTCAATTACTTTGGCAGGTCGCTTTCTTCTTCGGGGCGTCAGCAATTTGCCTTTCTCCTGTATTCGCGGACGATAGCTGTGTTAAATCCGCGCAGCTGGTCAAAAAAGCCCTTGAATTGGGGGAGGGCAGCGAAGGGGAGATCGAGCTGTACAAAGAGGCTCAGACTTTATGTCCCAAGATGGCGGAAGCCCGATTTAATCTCGGATTAGCCTATCAGAAGCGCGGTGACCTAGATTCCGCGGAGCGAGAGATTCGGGAGTCTGTCAGGCTCAAAGATGAGGAGGCTTTCCGGGTGGGTCTAGGAGGGATAATGCTTCAGAAGGGCGAAGTTTCCGCCGCTAAGGAGCAGTACGACAAGGTGTTAGAAAAGAATCCGCGTAGCGTTCCGGCGTTGCAGGGAATAGCCCTAATCCTTGAGAAACAAGGGAAGCTTCAGGAGGCTGTTGAGACGCTTGATAGAGCGGTGGAGGTAGAGCCGACAAATTCGATCTCGCATTTTAACTTAGGTGTGTTACGTGAGCGATTGAAGCAACCTGATTCAGCTTTGGCGGCCTACAAACGCGCGACTGAAGGAGATTCAAATAATTTTGACGCACATTATCTATTGGGAACAACGCGAGCCCGTATGGGGCATTATCAGGAGGCGAGGCAGTCGCTACAGCGCGCGGCTGAATTAAAAGGTGGTGATGTTCGTGTCCATCTAGCGCTTGCCGAGGTTTACGAGAAGTTGGGAGAGCATTCTAATGCTGAGAACGCCCTGCGGCGGGTGATCTCTTTATCTCCCTCAAACGCTATCGCTCAGATCAATCTTGGGATAGTTTTGATCGAAGAGCGCCGGTATCAGGAGGCCGTAAAAGTTTTAGAGAAAGCGAGTCTTTTGGATGGCGCCAATCCGAGGCTTTGGAGCGCGCTAGGCCGCGCTCAGCTTGAGCTTGGAAACACAGCCGAGGCAGAGAGGAATCTGCGTTTGGCTCTGGAGCGAGATGGCGCTAATCCATACGCGCATAACAATCTAGGCGTGCTCTATCAGCGTCTGGGTAAATCCGATGAAGCCAGGGAGGAATTCAGTTCAGCTTTGTCGCTACAGCCGGACCTCGAGGTCGCCCGGAAGAATCTGGAGTCAGTAGGGGGCTCTGTAGTGGAGTAGTTGTATGAAACGTCTAAGATTACCAGCCGCGCCTTCACTGTTCGCTCTGTTTTTGGTTGTGGCTTGTCAGGCCGAAGCGGAAAATTATTCTCCTCGCGATTTTATTAAAGCGGCGCCCCCCGAGCTATTCTTTACTGATGACGAAATGACAAAAGAACAAAAGGATGCGCTTGTTAAGGGCGGTTTTAAAAGGGTGCCGACCTTTGATTGCTCTGCTTGGGGAGTCTCAGAGGAGAGTGCGGATCGCTTGATGCTTCAGTATTGCTCAGATTCATCGGTCACGGTCCATGTTTATCACAACGCCGCTGATAAGGATTTCGTACTGGTAGCGGTTTATAGTGTGCGGTCCTCTGGGCGAGCGGGAGATCTATCTTTATTTAAGATGATGAATGGCAGTGGGGATTTTAAGCCCTTAACGGAAAGCGATCTTGGCGCGCTTGGTATCACCGGGCTCACGGAAAATGACTTTCTTAAAGAAACCGAGAGATTCGCCATCGGGCAGGCGCAACCAGTTAAGTTATCGCTAGGGGAAAAGGGGGAGCTCAAAGGTGAGCTGTATACTTGGATGGATCCCCGCTGGGAGACCCGCCATCAGCGCTACGAGGTCGGGGTGGCAAGAGGTTCTCTAAGTTGAAGAGAGAGCTTAATTAGCTGTGTCGATCCCCAAGATACACCGTTCTATAGAAATATGGTGTTGAATTAAATCTGCTGTTTTGTCGTCAAACTGTAGATATTACCGCAACTTATCTGATTTTAAGGTTCTTATAGTAAGAACCTTGTTTGCTATAAATAAAATAGCGGGCTTCTGTGACGGTCCTTATAGTCAAGAGTCCGTGGCTAGAGGTTATAAGAGTTATTTTTATAACATCAAGATTTCG
This sequence comes from Bdellovibrionota bacterium, assembly GCA_044356215.1. Classification (GTDB taxonomy): domain Bacteria; phylum Bdellovibrionota_C; class UBA2361; order UBA2361; family OMII01; genus OMII01. The sequence goes on from JBIKWQ010000046.1 coordinate 19,335, forward strand.
GGTTTTTTAGGTTTCAAAAGTGTGGTGAACTGAAAGTAGCTAACCTACTTCAGCTCGCTAGGTCGTAGATTTAAGTGGGTTATGAGGAGCCATGTCCGCAGTTTTAAGACTTGTACAAGCAGAACAATTTAACGAGCAGCTTGATCTGCCGACAGCGGGGTCTGCCGAAGGCTCCCACAGTATTCAGCAAGCGTTCCAGTATTGCGCACCGTGGAAGCCTTATCTGGCCAAGTACGTTATCGAGAGGTTCTCAAAGCGTGGAGCTACAGTTCTTGACCCGTTCTGCTCTACTGGGATCGTAGGGGTAGAGGCGGCGTTAAGTGGACGGGGGTTTATCGGGGCGGCTAGTGATCACGGCCTGGTTAAGCTTTCCAGGGCTAGGTTGTTTCCAGCCGATCTGGCGGAGGTGGCTCTCAGGCTTCAGTTCATCCCTTTTAAGAGGCCTGTTGATCTACGCGGATACGCGGGTCCTTTCCCAAATTTCTTCGAGGCGGACACCTTCAGAGAGCTGATGAATGTAAAGTCATCTCTGCGTTCATCAACAGATGGAGCATCAGAGTTCGTTAATTTTATCGTTGCTAATGTTCTGCATGGTCACACTTCGGCGTACCTCTCGGCTTATACATCGCCGTCAGAGTCGCTGTCTCCAGAGGCTCAAGCGGCTTTAAATCGCAAACGTGGTGAGGTGCCGTCGTATCGCGCTGTGTCAGCCCGTATCCTCAAGAAGGCCGCGGCTCTCTTGCAAGATGGAGTGCCGACCGCTTTGTCGGGAGCGAGCAAATCAGAGCGCGAGGTTTTCTTCGCTGATCCAGCGGCGTTAGATCGAGTGGCAACCGGTTCAGTTGACTTGGCGTTAGTAGCGCCACACCAGCCAGGTTTGATAGAGCACGGGCTTCGTTCGTGGCTCAGAACTTGGTGGTTGGGGTTAGACCTGCCGAAGTCAAGCGATGAACCTAAAGATATTACTCAGTGGAGTGATAACACTAACGCGGTGTTGCTGGAGATGGCTCGAGTGATCAAGTCTGGTGGCCGGGCGGTCATGAGGGTTGGTCAGGGTAGAATTGGCGCCAAGACGTTTAATTACAAGACTGAAGCGGAAGCTTTAGTTGGAGATTGCCTGCAGAAGTTCTGGCGTGTCGAAGGTTCAATTGCGGAGCGCTACGTTAGTAAGGCAAATGGTCGAGCCGACAGCTCAGCGCCACTTAGCGCCGAACTCCTGGTATTGCGCCGTAAGTAATCGGCGGTTGATTGATGGCAGACGACGTTTTCGGAAACACCAAAGGCCTAGCCCCTTCAGAGCTAAGAGCGGTTCGCAAATTGTATCAGCGTTCACTAGATGCCACGGAGATGGTTTCTCTTGATCTCGCTCGTGAGATGCTAAAGATAGCGCACGAGCTGAGGCGCAGGGTTGGTATTTTAATTAATCGCCAGGGCCGAATAGAGGGAGTAATTCTCGGAACCAAGGAGATTATCTATCTGCCGGACCTAGGCCGCTATCGTTTGGGGCGTTCACGGCTCAGAAATCTTCGGTTTGTTTTTACCGACCTCTCTCGTGATAAGGATCAAGCCGCTATTCCGTATGACATCTTCGCAGATCTTGAGCGATTACGCTTTGACGTGGTGGTCAGCGTAAGGGAGGCGACTAATAGGGTCTCTATGTCCTTTGCCTATCTTGTGCCAGCCAAGGGGCTCGACACCGCGACAACGATGACCGAGGAGGTAAAGGACCTCGCTGTCTTTGAGGATGATTTCCTAGACCGGATGGAGGCCATCGAGCAGAGCCTTGCCTCAGAGATCGTGCAGCTTGATAGCGATGAAGTAGGGGCGGTGCTGGTCGGGGTTTATGAGAAGTCTGATGTTGAGCCAGCGGCGTCGATGCTAGAGTTGCGTGAACTGGCTCGTACCGCTGGAGTGCGCGTGGTTGATGAGATCGTACAGCGCCGCAAGATTGATCCTAAGACGTTTATAGGAAGTGGAAAGTTGCAGGAGCTAGTGATTCGATGTCTGCGTCTTGGCGCCGAGGTGCTGATCTTCGACGCTGAGCTGAAGCCCTCGCAGTGGCGAGCTATTACGAACTCCACGGAGCTTAAAGTTATAGATCGCAGTATGCTGATCCTGGATATCTTCGCGCAGCGAGCTCAGAGCGCTGATGGACGGTTGCAGGTTGAGTTGGCTCAGCTAAAGTATAATTTGCCCCGTCTGGTGGAGAAGGACGCCGGGTTGTCTAGGTTATCGGGAGGGATTGGAGGTCGCGGCCCTGGAGAAACTAAACTAGAGCTTGGTCGAAGAACAATTCGCGATCGGATCTCGGAGCTGGAGCGTAGGCTAGACAAAGTTAGGCAATCGCGAGATCTCCGCAGGGGGCGACGTCGAGACAACCAGATGGCTCTCGTCTCAGTCGTTGGTTACACAAACGTTGGGAAATCAACGCTGTTTAATCTTTTGACGGGAAGCGCCGCACTGGCTGAGAATAAGCTCTTCGCGACACTTGATCCAAGTCAGAGAAGGCTCTTCCTACCTAATCATATCACCGATGGATCGTCGGACGTGGTGGGGCGCGTGGTTGTATTGAGCGACACAGTGGGCTTTATCAGAAAGCTTCCGGCTGAGCTAGAGAACGCCTTTAGGGCGACGTTAGAGGAACTTTATGACGCGGCGCTGCTTGTGCATGTTGTTGATGCTTCAGATCCGGATGCTCTGGGGAAATACCTGGCGGTTAGGGGGATATTTGAGCAGATGGGGTTAGCGCAGGCGCCGGAACTGGTGGCGGTGAACAAGATCGATGCTGTCGCAGACGATGTGGCTAATGAGCTGTGTCACCGTCTAAACGGAGTGCCTGTTTCGGCGGCCAAAAAGATTGGGATAGGGGACCTGCTCGCGGCTATTGACTCTAAGGTGCCGAGCTCAGGAAGGGTGTCATCAGTCGGAGAACTCGAGAGTTAGTCCGTCGTATCCAAGAGCTACTCCTGTAGGTAGTAGCGCCGATGTTTCATCGTAATCAATGGTGTGAGTTGTGTGAACTAGGTAAGTCTGTTCTGCTCGTAGTTCAGCGGCGATTTCGATCGCTTCGCTGATGGAATTGTGAGTGTTGTGTTTCTCCCATCTTAGACCATCAAGAAAGAGGTACTTAACACCACGTAGCACGCTCGCGGCTCTGGTAGTTAAACCTTTGCAGTCAGTAGCGTACCCGAGCTCTCCGATCCGGAAGCCGGTAACAGTCATATCCCCATGCGGTAAGGGGAAAGGATGGACGTCAGAATCAAACAGAGAGAACGGGGACTCATTCGATATCTCACGCAAATCGAGTTTAGCTACCTGACCTCCAAGATAGGATGGGTCCGGAGTTACAATGTAAGGGAAAGCTCGTCTAAGTCCGGCAAGTGTCTCGGAGCTGGCATAGCAATCGATTCGCGCGCCTGACACGAAATTGTAGGAGCGAAGATCGTCGGTTCCGTAAATGTGATCAGCGTGCGCGTGAGTGTAAATCACGGCATCTATGCGGCGCACCTTGTGGCGTAAACATTGATGCCTCAGGTCCGGGCCGGCATCTATTAAGATCGATCTGCCGGAGGAGTGATTTATTATCCCCGATGTGCGGTCTCGAAAATTCCTTTCCTTCCCTGAAGTGCATACGGCACACTGACACCCAGGTAAAGGGACGCCAGTTGAGGTGCCGGACCCGAGTAAAGTAAAAGTATGCCGCATCACGCGTTAGCTAGCTTTCTTCTTAGCGTTAATGAAGGAGATCCGGAGCGAATGTAGGACGTCCTCCATGAAGCGGGTTTCTTCGGCTGATAGATTGCCCTTGGTTCTACGTTGCAACATGGTCATGATATCAATCGTCTGTCGTGCAGCTTCTAAATCGAGTGGGATCTCCATCCCTTGCGGTGGCGGCATCTCTCCTAACTGCACAAGTACTTGAGTTGCTAGCGACATAATAAACGAGGTGAAAGCGACGGGCTCAGCCTCGGCATTGTCACTCGATTCCTGCATTGTGAATCCCCTTGATCCCTGATTATCGGCGCTTACTTGAGCTTCGACAGAACTAGCCGCTGTATCAGTTTTTTGAGTCGCGCTATTCGACTGTGAGTTAGTAGGTGCGGCATCCGCTGGACGTTCCTGTCCCGCTGAGTCAAAGCGGCGTTTATCCAATACTTGAATGGTTTTCCCTTTCTGATTAGCGTTTTCTTCGTTCATATAGCCCTCCATCCCTTACGATCCTAGCACGTAGAGACATGGCTCGCTATTACCAAGGGACTGGGTAAGAATTTCCCCCATTTTTTGACTCCCCCTATCAGAATTCTGACACCCCCCGACCTAAAGACAGACACCGCCTAAATCATTTGTATTGTAACCCCTCGAATTTATTTGATGCATCCTTTTTTGCCCAGCTTGCATCGTGCGGGTCTTAAGTTGGCAAGATTTTCGCATGCTAAATCACGTAGCGTGTATTCGCTGGGCTCTCCGGAACAGTTCTGTGACGGAAGCTCGAGGTTTTAGGGCGGTATTTCGCCGCCCGTCTGTAAGGCGAGGTTTTAGCTTATGACAACAAAGAGGAAGAGTGACCTAGATCTGATCATAGAATTCCGAGATGGAAATCAGTGTAGCTTCGAAGAGCTACTTTCTCGCTATAGCAGTAAGGTATTTAGTCTCGCCTCCCGTTTGACCCGCAATCCAGAGGACGCCGAAGAGGTGCTCCAAGATGTATTCGTAACCGTCCATAGAAAGATCGATAGCTTTGAGGGGAAATCGTCATTCTCTAGCTGGCTTTACCGGGTTACAGTGAACGCCGCTTTCATGAAGCTAAGAAAACGTAGGCAGGATCAGAGCCTCTCCTTAGAGGACATAGTGCAACAGCAGCACTCGATTCCAGCGCTCAAGAGTCCAGAGAGTAGCTATGTTGACGCTCAAAGTATCCGAAATGAGATGCTTGAGGCGCTTGAAACGGCGATTAAGAGGCTACCAGATGATTACCGCCCTGTCTTTATCTTGCGGGATGTTGATGGTCTCACCAGTCGTGAGGTAGGCAAGATTCTAGATCTAACAGTTCCGGCGGTTAAGTCGCGGCTACACCGTTCGCGACTTATGTTGCGTCGGAGACTAAATCGCTTCTTTGATGAGCAACGCGCGCAGAACGTAGTGGACGAGGTTGATTTGGCGCTTACTTCGGGGGAATAGTGCTGGTAGGGTGCTTTCTAATTTAGCCTAAGCCGGTGTAGGCTATAGACCCATGAGACCAGTAATTATCATCGCTGCCTGTATCGTATCCGTTTGCCTGGCGACTGGGTGTGGTACGCCTGATCCGATCTTGCCGAATCCGCCGTCGATAGATCTGAGCGAGGCTACGGCGCGCGGGGGCCAGCTGGTTAATGGATTGGCCGCGTGCGGATTCTGCCACTCTATTGACGGGCGACCAGATAGCTCGCTGGCTGGTGGTCGTATCACGCGCGACATCTACGGCGAGGTCGCCGGGCCTAACCTGACTCAATCCGAGAGTGGGATAGGAAATTGGGCTGATGTAGATATAAGAAAGGCTCTTCGTACTAATGTTCGCCCTGATGGTTCGGAGATTAGCTCTCGTCCTCATCGCGGATTAGGGTGGCTGGCTGATACAGATATCACCGCGATCACGGCATATCTTCGGAGCTTGCCGGCGATAGAAAACAGAGTCAGCGAGAGGCGACTCTCAGTCATCGATCGAAATACCTCAGGTTTTTTTGAGTCTAAACTCGAGGTCCGTGGATACATTCCTGCGATTAGCCCTCAATTTAAGACGGAATACGGCGAGTATCTGGTTGATAACGTTGCGCGCTGCGCGAGCTGTCACAATAAGCCGGATGGTTGGTTCTCATCTGAGGGGTACCTGGCGGGTGGGGCGGAAGTTTCATTTGATGGCGAATCTAAGGTCGCGCCAAATATCACGATGTCGACATCAAAAGGGATCGGTTCCTGGAGTGATGAAGCACTCTTAAATTACCTAGAATCCGGGCAAACGCCAGCAGGGCGTGAAGTTGATAGCCGTTTCTGTCCGGTAGGATTTTATGCCAAGGCCCCGATTGATCATTTGCGGTCGGTGGTTGCCTATCTAAGAACTGTTCCGGCGGTTGATTAAGTTTCGATATGATTGTTCTTGGGATCGAATCTAGTTGTGATGAAACGGGCCTGGCGTTGCTTGAGCTCCCAAAAGACGGGGGCCAGGCGCGTCTGATTGGAGAGGTCCTAGCCTCACAGATCAAACTCCATGAATTATACGGCGGAGTGGTCCCTGAGCTCGCCTCACGTGAGCATATGAAAAATATACCGTTGCTATTCGAGGAGCTAATGAGCCAAGCAGGCTTAGCGCTTCATCAGATCGATGGCATCGGCGTTACGGCGGGTCCCGGACTTAAGGGATGTTTATTGATTGGGGTGACCTTTGCCTTAGGATTGCAAGTCGCTCATCGCATTCCAGTATTCCCAGTGAATCATATCGAGGCTCACATCATGAGTGCTGAGCTGCATTTCCCAACGCTAAAGCCGCCGTATCTGGCTTTAGTGGTTTCGGGAGGTCACACGGAGATCGTATTGGTTTCAAGCCTTGGGCGCTATTCGTGTCTGGCGAGGACTCGTGATGACGCCGCAGGGGAGGCTTTTGACAAGTCAGCTAACCTTTTAAATCTCCCTTATCCAGGAGGTGCGCAGCTGGCCAAGCTGGCGGACGAGGTGGAAGGCTCAAAGAGGTTTTCTTTGCCACGTATTGGGCGGGAGATGGAGGGATTTAGCTTCTCAGGTTTAAAGACAGCAGTGTCGCTGCTTGTGAAAAAGAATCAGGGATTGTTAAGTGAGGACCCGAGCGCTCGCGGTGAGATCTGTTGGGTGATTCAGGACGCTATAGTTGACGCTCTTGTTAATAAAACAGTGAAAGAGGTAAAGGCCAGGGGCCTGCCTCTGGTTGTTTGTGGTGGCGTGTCCGCTAATCGGGAGCTTGAGCGTAGGTTGAGAGAAAAATGTCGTGAGGTCTATGTGCCGCCACTTAAACACTGCGTTGATAACGGTGCGATGATAGCTTATCTGGCGGCTAGGTATATGTCGGCTGGAATAGTAGCTCCTAAGATTGAGATCTATTCTAGGTGGCCAGTAGAGGAGCTTAATTTCTGTGTGTAGCTATAAAGCAGATCGGGAGCGGCGCGGAAGATCCGAGAAGGGGAGAAGAGCCAAAGATACGCTGCGAGATCTCGAAGTTCGACCAACGAAGGAGCGCGGCCAGAATTTTCTGATCCGTCCTGACGTTGTTGATCAGATCGTTGGCTTCGCTGATGTGCCTGGCGGGGCTAAGGTTGTTGAGATCGGTCCGGGAACTGGGGCATTAACAGAGCTCTTAGCAAAGCATTCACCGCTTACTCTAATTGAGATTGAGCCTAAGTTCTGCGCCTATCTTAGGGAAAAATATCCTACTGCGACCATCATCGAGCGCGATGCTCGTTTAGTTGATTTTTCTGAGATAGGGAGAGATCTTTTTGTATTCGGAAATATCCCATACGTCTTCTCAACAGAGATAGTTTTTCAGCTACTAAAACATCGCGATTCTATACAACACGCCGTCTTGATGACTCAGAGAGAGTTCGCCGAGCGCGTAGCGGCTTCGCCTGGAGGTCGGGATTATGGCAGTCTCTCGGTAGCGGTGCAGGTTTTTGCTGATGTTGAACTTGGGCCTATTGTATCAGGGGATTCATTTCATCCGCCTACGGCGGTACAGTCTCGAGTGATGAAGCTCTCGTTTTTAGAGGCGCCGCGCGTTGAGATCTCCGACCCTGAGTTTTTCGAGGTAGTAGTGCGGGCAGCATTCTCACAGCGTAGAAAGAAAGTTTTAAATAGCTTACTCTCCCGCGGGCGATGGAGTCGTGAGGTTTTGCAAGAGGCCCTTAAGCAGGCAGCGATATCTCCGGACGCCAGGGCTGAGCAGATCGATATTGAGCGTTTCGCGGCGCTGGCTAGAGCCCTAACGTCCCTTCAAACTACGAAGCTAGCTTGACGTGATCATCCGAGTTGGCGACGCCACCCTTCGAGCTGGATGCCTTCGCTCCAGAGAAAAACGAATCAGGAATCTTACCGATTAACTTCTCAACTGACTCGCGCTTTACGCGCCAGTCGGAGCCGAGCTTAAACCCTTCAATCGTTCCGGCCTTGATTAGATCATAGACCTTTGGACGGTGAATCCGGAGAACCTTCGCTACCTCCATGACCGTCAAGAGCAGTGGTTGTTGAGACTTTGTCATAACGATTACCTTATAAAGATTTCGCAAGAACGTAGACGACTCGCGTCACGCACTTAGTAGTGTTATGGTCTAAAGCTGTTTGGGTGTGACATAAGAGTAGGGCGTCGCAGTTCTTTATCACCACAGAGGACGCAGAGGACACAGAGAACGGCCATTTTATGGGCAATTATGGGGTTTTCTCTGTGTCCTCTGCGTC